>JBEGMT010000305.1:0-5376 GCA_041182925.1 Pseudomonadota bacterium
CTTGCTGGGTAACTTGTTCTAATACGGGATGCATAGTGCGCTCCTAAAATGGCGGAAATTGACGTGCCGAATCGTGGAAATAATGAAATCAACTGGGTTCAGAACCTCTAAACCCAGTGAATAAGAGGGTTTAGGGGGCCCAATACAGCTCAACAGGTACTTGCTCTTGATGCAAAATTGCTCGAATGGGCATTTCTTCGACTGGGCCAGGCTTCATGGCTTGGTCGAATACCGCCAGTTTGTCTTCGCCAGTAATCAAAATAATGATGCGGTCACATTTCATTAAACCAGCCAATGTCATTGACATCCGTTCGGTTAATGGGCCAGTAACTGCGCTGGGTTTGGCTTTAATCGCGACGGTCAATTGTTCGCTATTGGTTTTCAAGGCGGTAGTTAAACCATCAGCATGAGGAAATAACGAAGCGGTATGACCATCATTACCCATGCCAACAATTGCAACAGTAAAGGGCTGAGGTAATGCCTTGTAATTGGCTTCGGTTTCAGAATGACCCCGCGAAGCACTATTGGAATTGGTTTTCATGCCCGTAAAAGTGGCTGCTTTTGCATTATTAACCAGCAAAGTACGCTTGATTAGGCCTTCATTACTGGCTTCGTGATCTGGGCTTACCCAGCGCTCATCAACCAAGGCCACTTTAACTTTTTTCCAAGCCAGCTCCATTTTTGATAAAGCGTTATAAAGTGGAGCGGGTGTGGTACCTCCAGAAACCAATAAAGTAGCGGAACCTTGTTTGCTCAAAGATTCCGAGATGAAATCTTGGCATTCAGCCGCTAATGTGGTGAATAGGTGATGGCGTTGCTCAAAGTGGAATTCTCTAACCATGACAGTGTTTCTCAATTAATCAGTCCAGAATAACTTAAAACAGTAGGGGGTTTGCGTATATCGTTCTCGCTTTAGTTGCTAATTTGTTAACAACTAAAGTCCGGCTCGCCCCATTATGAGCCGGATAAAACTTTTATTCTTCCCAAGCGCGACCATCGCGGGCTAATAAAGCCACTGATGCTACTGGTCCCCAGCTACCTGCAGGGTAAGGTTTAGGTGCGCTATGGTTTTGTGCCCAAGCGGATTGGATAGAATCGACCCAGGTCCATGCTTGTTCAATTTCTTCGCGGCTTAAAAACAGGGTTGGATTACCACGTAAGGCTTCTAAAATTAGTTTTTCATAACCGCCAAACAAAGTATTTTTTTTGAAAGTTTCTGAAAAACTCAAATCCAGTTTGGTCTGTTGTAATTTGATATTGCCGTCAATCCCGGGGATTTTATTCAACATCATCACATCAACCCCTTCATTCGGCTGCAGGTGAATAATCAATTTGTTGGCTGGCAAGTCTTTAAAGCTGTCTTTAAAAATATTGTGTGGCAGTTGCTTAAAGTTGACGACGATTTCGGTGCGTTTATTCGGGGTACGTTTGCCGGTACGCATGTAAAACGGCACCCCAGCCCAACGCCAGTTATCAATATCAACTCGCACCGCAACAAAGCTCTCGGTCGTGCTTTCGGTATTAGCCCCGTCTTCTTCCAGATAACCAGGGACTGCTGTACCTTTGATATAACCTGATGTGTATTGGCCGCGAACGGTTTTATCATCAACATTGTTAGGCGTGATAGGACGCAAAGCTTTTAAGACTTTAATTTTTTCACTATGAATATTGGCTGCTGACAAATCGGCTGGTGGCTCCATTGCTACAAAAGTCAGAATCTGTAGCAAATGGTTTTGCAACATATCTCGCAACTGGCCAGTTTTATCGAAATACTCCCAGCGACCTTCGATACCAATGTCTTCACCGACAGTGATTTGAATATGATCAATGGTGTTGTGATCCCAGTTGGTGGTGAAAATCGAATTAGCAAACCGCAGTGCCAATAAGTTCAACACAGTTTCTTTGCCTAGATAATGGTCGATGCGATAAACCTGATCTTCGTGAAACACATCAGCGACCACATCGTTAATTTCTTGTGATGACTTCAAATCATGGCCGATTGGTTTTTCCATGACCATTCTCGATTCGCGATTCAAAATCCCAGAGCTTTGTAAACCTTGGCAAATGTTTTTAAACAGAAACGGTGCAACCGCAAAATAATTCACCATTACCCGTTTTTCGGCATCAATGACATGATGCAATTGTTGATATTGCTCGGCTTGTGTGAGGTCGATTTTTAGATATGACAAGCGTTTAGAAAAGCGCTGCCACATTGCATCATCAATTGTATTGTTTAAAAATGACTGCAAACTTTTATGCGCGATTTCGATAAAACCTTCACTGGTTTCATCTAATCTATCGATGCCAATAATTCGAGTGTCAGCTTCAAGTAAATTATTTTTTTCTAAACGATATAGAGAAATCAACAGCTTACGCTTGGATAAATCGCCTAGTGCGCCGTAGATAACCAAATCGCAGGGTTTGAATGTGTTGTTTGTCATTTTGTTAAATAAAGCCTCTAAACCGTGTTGAGTGCAGATTTGCAAGCAACTGAATTCAGGCGGGAGTTAATAATGTTGGCATTATAAGGTCGGGCGTAGACTGTAAACAAGTTTACCGCCCACCAAGCGAAGATTTGTGTTAGTTGTTTTTTAGTAATTGTTTCAAATGATACAAAGCCTCTAATGCTTGACGTGGTGTCAAATTGTCGGGATTGATTTCCTCTAAAGCCTCTATTGCTGGATGGTTTTCTATACTTGCGAACAAATCTAATTGATTAACCGGCATATGGGTTTTCTGCTCAATCACTGCCGAATTTTCCAATTGCTGAAGCTTGGATTTCGCCTGACTAATCACCGATTGCGGCACCCCTGCCAATGCGGCGACTTGTAATCCATAGCTTTGACTGGCTGGTCCGTCTTTCACCGCATGTAAAAACACGATTTTGTCGCCATGTTCCATCGCATCGAGATGAATGTTGTGAATATTGGCTTGTTCTTCGGCTAACGAGGTTAATTCAAAATAGTGAGTAGCGAACAAAGTAAAGGCTTGGGTTTTACGTGCCAAATAATCAGCACAAGCCCAGGCCAGGGACAAACCATCAAAAGTGCTAGTGCCACGACCAATTTCGTCCATTAAAATCAAACTATTGCTAGTGGCATTGTGCAAAATATTGGCGGTTTCCGACATTTCCACCATAAAGGTCGAACGCCCACTGGCCAAATCATCAGACGCGCCGATACGAGTAAAAATTTTGTCAATCGGTCCGCAGCGCAACGATTTGGCTGGCACATAACAGCCAATATGCGCCAGTAACACGATTAACGCTGCTTGGCGCATATAAGTCGATTTACCGCCCATGTTCGGGCCAGTAATTACCAGCATCCGTCGATCACTGGAAAAACTCAGGTCATTGGCGACAAACGGCAGACTGGATAATTGTTCCACCACCAAATGTCGACCCGCCTCAATTTCTATCCCTGTTTCTTGATTTAAAACCGGCTGCGATAAATTCAAACTATCGGCGCGTTCGGCAAAATTCACCAACACATCTAATTCTGCCAAGGCGATGGCACATTGCTGCAAGTCAAATAATGCTTCACCCAGACGATTCAATAAATCCTCGTACAAAGCCTTTTCAAAACTCAGCGATTTGTCGCGGGCGCTTAACACTTTGTCTTCAAATACTTTTAACTCTTCTGTGATATAGCGTTCTGCGCCTTTTAAAGTTTGTTTACGGCTGTAATGGGTGGGGACTTTATCCGCTTGGGTATTAGAAATTTCGATGTAATAACCGTGAACTCGGTTGTAGTTGACTTTAAGGGTAGCAATGCCGGTAGCTTGGCGTTCGCGTAGTTCCATATCAATCAAAAACTGATCAGCGTTTTGGCTGAGATTGCGTAACTCGTCTAATTCTGGATGATAGCCCTCAGCAATCACGCCGCCATCACGTATTAACACTGGTGGATTATCGACAATCGCTCGTTGTAACAACGATAACAACTCAGGTTGTTCGCGTAATTGCGAACGCAAAGCTTCCAGATGTGGATTATCACTATCGGCTAACAAGTTTTGTAAGCTCGGCAAGGCACCCAAGGTATGCCGTAAAACCAATAAGTCACGCGGCCTAGCCGACTTTAAAGCAATCCGCGAACTAATCCGCTCAATATCTCCGACTTGGCGCAAACTGGTTTGGATGTCATTAAAGCGTTGATTTTCGAGCAAACTAGCAACACAAGCATAACGCCCTTTAATCACCGCATGATCGCGCAACGGTCGATGTATCCAGCGCCGCAAACAACGACTGCCCATGGCGGTAATGGTTCTATCCAATACACCCAGCAAAGTAAATTGCATTTGTCCGCTAGGATGGCTGTCCAACTCCAGATTGCGACGACTGGCGGCATCCAAGCTGATGCTATCGTCACAATCTTCAACGCTAATCCCTTGAATATGCGGCAGGGCGCTTTGTTGAGTGTCGCGCAAATACTGTAATAAACAGCCCGCCGCGCAAATCGCTGCCGGTAAATGCTCGCAGCCAAAGCCTTTTAAATCGTGGCTGTTGAATTGTTTAACAATTAATTGCCGGCAACTGTCTAAATCAAAATGCCAAGGTGGCCGGCGACACAAGCCTTTGCGATCTTTGATTAACGGCGGTAAGGCGAAATCTTCGCTAAATAATAATTCAGCCGGATTCAGACGCTCGATTTCGCTTAATAACTGATTTTCACTATCTAACTGCTGCAAAACGAATTTGCCGCTGGTTAAATCCAAACACGCCAAGCCAAAGGTTTTACTAAACACCGCCAAAGCCACCAATAAATTATCTTTGCGATCTTCCAGCAAAGCTTCATCGGTCACCGTGCCTGGGGTTACCACCCGCACCACTTGTCGCTCGACCGGGCCTTTGGATTTGGCGGGATCACCAATTTGCTCACAAATCGCAATCGACTCGCCTTGTTTTAATAAACGGGCAATATAGTTTTCAGCGGCATGGTAAGGCAGCCCCGCCATCGGAATGGGGTGGCCACCGGAATGACCGCGAGCGGTTAAGGTAATGTCCAATAATTGCGCGGCTTTTTTGGCATCATCAAAAAACAGCTCGTAAAAATCGCCCATTCGGTAAAAAACCAAAGTGTCGGGATGTTGCGCTTTAATGCTTAGGTATTGCTGCATCATCGGCGTGTGTTGAGTTTCAGGTTTTTTTGGCTGCTCAGTAGTTTTGGTTTTTTTCATTACAAATATGTTTTTAGAATCCTAGGTTTATTGTTTCAAAAGTCTTGTAGAGCTAACAGTGAGGCAAATTAAAATCGGCGGATGCCTAGTCGCTTGTATATTTATTTAAGAGTTAAATATTCGAGACTGGATAAAGTCCAGCCGATTCTTCAATTTCAACTAGCAATCATTAGTCTTCTGAAACTGTTAATAACCTTAATG
>JBEGMT010000306.1:0-3733 GCA_041182925.1 Pseudomonadota bacterium
AACGATAGCCGCCATGACGATTTTCCAGATTCGGCCACAACACCCCCGGCGTGTCCGACAAAATAATATTGTTTCTTAAATTAATCTTCTGCTGCTGCTTGGTCACCGCCGGTTCGTTACCGGTTTTAGCGATAATTCGCCCCGCCAAAACATTGATAATGGTGGATTTACCAACATTGGGAATTCCCATAATCATGGTGCGAATCACTTTGTTAGCTTCGGTTTTTTCCGGCAGCATTCGCGCGCATAAATCGATAATTTGTTTGATTTTCTCTGGCTGTTGAGTAGTCACCGCCAAGGTTTTAACTCCTTGCTCCAGCTCCAAAAAATCTTGCCATTGTTTAGTGACTACGGGATCGGCTAAATCGGTTTTAGTCAGCACCCGAATCACCGGTTTATCGCCGCGCAAACTGGCTAACATCGGATTTTGGCTACTGTAAGGAATACGGGCATCGAGGATTTCGATGAGCAGGTCAATTTCTGGCAAGGCATATTTAATCTCTTTACTGGCCTTGTGCATATGACCGGGGAACCACTGAATCTGCATGGTGTTGCTATCTCTTATTTAAAAACAGCGGCCATTTTACCGCAGCCAGCTTTGGAGGCCTTGCTAGAAACACCCCCGCTTTAATGATTAGGCTCTAAAATAGCGCCAAAAACCTCACACCAGCTTATGAACATCCTTTTTATCCATCAAAATTTCCCCGGCCAATTTCGCCATATCGCTGCCGAACTAGCGCGTTCAACGGACAATAAAGTGGTGTCAATTTGCCAAGCCCACGCCCCAAAAATGCCAGGCATTGATAGCGTGGTGTATACCCCAGCCAAACCCGCCGCTAACTCGGTGCATCCTTATCTGGAATCAACTCAGCTTTATGTTTTAAACGGCCAAGCCATCGTCAGCGCATTGTTGAAGTTAAAACAAACCCCATTTCAACCCGATGTGATTGTGGTGCATACCGGCTGGGGCGAGGCTTTATTTATTAAAGAAGTGTTTCCCGATACGCCATTGATTGGCTTTTTTGAATTTTTCTATCACACCCAAGGCGCCGACTGCGGTTTTGACCCCGAACAACCGTTATCGTTAGATAGCAAATTACGCATCAGAACCCGCAACAGTATTCATTTACTTTCGCTACACGCTGCTGACTTAGGCATCAGCCCAACCCAATGGCAACGCAGCGTTTTCCCCAATGAATACCAACCTAAACTGCGCTTAATCCACGAAGGCATCAATGTCGATGCGGCGATTGCCGACCCACAAGCCAGCATTCAACTCAGCAGCGGTGTCACTCTAAGCCGCCAAGATGAAGTGATTACTTTTGTTTCGAGAAATTTAGAACCTTATCGCGGTTTCCATATTTTCATGCGTAGCGTCGAGGAAATCTGTCAACGCCGCCCCAATGCCCATATTGTGATTGTTGGCGGTGACGATGTGAGCTACGGCGCACGTTTGCCGAACGGCCAAACCTATCGGCAAAAGTTGTTATCGGAAATCAAGATTGACGCCAGCCGCGTGCATTTTCTCGGCAAAATTCCTTATCAGCATTACCTAAAAGTGCTGCAAATTTCCTCAGCGCATGTTTATTTAACCGTGCCTTTTGTCTTGTCTTGGTCGATGCTAGAAGCGATGTCAGCAGAATGTTTGGTGATAGGCTCCGACACTCCACCGGTTCGGGAAGTAATACGCCATCAGGAAAATGGTTTATTAGTCGATTTTTTCTCACCAACGGCAATTGCTGATAGCGTTGACTACGCGCTTGATCATCCCGACCAAATGCTGAAACTACGTAAAGCGGCGCGGCAAACGATTTTAGAAAATTACACACATGCCAATGGTATTGCTGCTTATAAGACTTTATTAACCGAAGTGACCGGACAGCTTGTTAGTTAAAACTGATGCCTGGTTTCTATCACCTGATGATCTTCATCAACAGCGCGAAGATTGCAATTAGGAAACTGCCTTTTCAGGTCATTCAACTTTTTTGAAACCTCGTCAATATTCACCTCAATGTGCAAAGTGATTGGTTGCCAAGGCCGACCTTGATCTTGATATTCAAATTTTATATTCATGATTTGCTTATCTAAACAACGGTGTGAGGTTGCTAGTGGACCCTGCTAGATGCGCTCAAGAGGAAATACGATTTTAGACATAAACCACCAACAACCTCACCTGTTAGGCTACCTCGGTTAAATACTTCGTCAATCGAAATTCAAGATTGAACAGCACCAATCTTGGGTTGTGATTTCAAAAATTCACGGTAAGTTTTTAAGCGCTATACGATCCTAAAATAAAAACGCCGAGGTGAACCATGTTTAGAATGTTACTTGAATTAGCAATGGTCTTTGGGCTGCTGGGCGGCCTATTTTTTGTCAGTAAACAATTGGCTAAAGAAAGTCGCGCCAATCGAGCCCAAGTAAGACAGTATCCGGAAGATGATTAAACCTAAAGATTGCATTTATCGTTCCTACTAAATGTAGGAACGATGCCAATCTCAGGTAAAACGGTAATCAAGCCAGTTCACTATTCTTCTCAAACCGCCCATACCTTAACAATATCGCTGGCAACAACAGTAAATTAAGCAAAGTTGACGACGCCAAACCACCAACGATAATCGCCGCCATTGGTCCCATGATTTCACGACCGGGGTTGTCGCTATTAAAGGCAATCGGCAGCATCGCTAATGCCGTCACCAGCGCAGTCATTAAAATCGACGGCAAACGCTCTTGAGCGCCACGCAAAGCGGTTTCTAACGACCATTGCTGAGCTTCGTAATCGACTAAATGTTGGTAATGGGAAATCAGCATGATGCAGTTGCGAACGGTAATTCCGAACAAGGTAATAAACCCCACAAACGAACCAACCGACAGCGTGGCATCAGTCAATACCACCGCCGCCACGCCACCTAATAACGCAAACGGCAAATTGACCAAGGTTAAAGCAACATTGCGAACACTGCCCAAGGCGATAAAAATCAGCAGTAACACGCCAGCGCCAGCCAATAGCGCATGTAAAATCAAGGCCTCGCGAGCTTTGGCTTGTTCTAATGCCGCGCCGATAAATTCAGGATAACTGCCTTGTCGCCAATCAATTTCAGTGGTGACACGTTGTTTCAGTTCATTGATAAACTCATCCATGTCGCGCTGATCAATATTGCAAGTAATGGTTTGCACGCGTTGTGCGCCTTGATGAAGGATGTTGTAACGGCCTTCGCCTTGATGAATATCAGCCACATCCCCCAATAACACCCGCTGGCCTTCGGCATTTTTTAGCGGCAATTGCTGTAAAGATTCCACTTGCTGCCGCAGCTCCGGTGCCAACGTCACTGCCACATTGAAAATCCGATTACCTTGCAGATTTTTACCGACAATTTGCCCTTCGTAAGCGGTTTGCAAAGCCGCCATCACTTGCGCGGGGCTAATGCCGCGAAACTTGAGTAATTCCAAATTCAAATCCACTTGCAACATCGCCGTCGCTGGCGGCGAACGTAGTTGCACGTCATCAGCGCCAGCGATGGTTTTGATTAACTGCGCCACCGCTTGAGCTTTTTCGTCTAACAAAGCGAAGTCATTACCATAAATATTCACCACCATCGCAGCGGTATAGCCGGAAATGGTTTCATCAACCCGCTCGGTTAAAAAGGTGTTGGCTTCGTAATTAATCCCTGGAAACGCATCCAAAATGCTTCGCAAACCATCCAACACCTGTTGTTGCTCGGTGCCAGACAAAGGC
>JBEGMT010000307.1:0-3373 GCA_041182925.1 Pseudomonadota bacterium
ATTTTTTGTTGTTTTCGACGTAAGGTTTCGCGCCATGGCAGTAAATTAATACAGGTCATCAATCAAAACTCCTTAACGCCAAACCACAAGCTATCGTCAACTTTGCAGCATCACGATTTAAATTTTTTGAATTGATTCGAGCCGATAAAGTCAGCTGAGAAAATGGATTAGCGATATAAACAGGTAACTTCAAATCAGCTGTCAATAACTGCTGAAGGCCATCCATAACAGCACAACCACCACTCAAAATCATCGCATCAATTGGATGAGAATCCATGGAAATAGCGAAAAACTGTAATAAGCGGGAGATTTGCTGTTTGATGCTGTTAATAAATGAAATCGACTGATCGCTTGATAACTGACCACTCACAAGCTGTTCTCGGCTATAAATACTCCTACCTTGATACACAATGTTTAAACTGCAAGCAGTTACGCCAATATCCAGCAATGCAACGGTTTGATGTTTGAGGGTATCGGGCAGTTGATTGGCTAATAAAATAAATGCTCTTTCTAACGCAAATAACTCGGTATCAACCACGGCAGTTTTCAATCCAGCCAAAGCTAATGCGGCAATACGCTGTTCGACATTTTCACGTCTGGATACCACCAACAATATATCCAGTAATTGTGGGTTATCTTCAGATATACCCTGAATTTCAAAATCAAAGTTAATGTCTTTTAGTGGATAAGGAATGTATTCGTCGGTTTCGTTGATGATTTGCCGCTCAATTTCATTCTCAGATAATAACGCCGGCAGGTTAATAATTTTGCTCATTACCGCAGCACCGGATAATGCGACGCACGCTTGTTTAACCGAAGTACCTGATAATTTAAGCGCCATCTTTAACGACTGACTGATTAAATCAATATTGAAGAAATTTTTATCAATCAGCGATTCATCCGATAGAGGCACCACTGCGTAACTTTCTAACGTAAACCCGTTACTATCGTGCTTTAACTCTACTAATTTGATTGCCGTTGTACTGATATCAATACCCAATTTGGCAGAGTGATTGTTGCGAAACCAGCTCATCAATTAACCTTTGCTTAAACAGTTTTTAGATTCGCGCAACCTAGGCGAACCAGTAAAAATGAGTATAGTTAAGATTTTTGATTTGCCTACCAAGCTAGAGGCAAGAAATTAAAATGCAGGGGGTTTAAACAGAATAATCGCTTTGAGCCAAACAAAGCCCACAGAAGAGTGATTTGAAGCGGAAGGGAGGTTTGGACAGAATTGCTTTGCCCGAGATTTTGGACGGTATAAACAAAAACCGCCAGCATAGCTGGCGGATTTAGTACTGCAAATAATTCTTTATTTGCCGAATTTCTTACGGAATTTATCAACGCGTCCAGATGTATCAACAACACGTTGTTTGCCAGTGTAGAAAGGATGGCAAGAAGAACACACCTCAATATGCAAATCTTTTCCATACACGGAGCCGGTTTCAAAAGTATTACCGCAACCGCAAGTTACAGTAATTTGTTTATATTCAGGATGAATTTCTGGTTTCATAATACTCACATACCCTCTACAGGGCTCACATGCTTGAAGATAGCCGCGTATGATACGAGTTCAACGCAATATCTGCAACCGTAAATCGTTAATTTTGCTGACTATTGCCAATAACAGGGGTTTTAATCAGGCAAATCACCAAGATAATCGAGGGCAAACCGATTAGCGAGGAATAAATAAAAAACACTTCATAGCCAAAATTTGCCGCAAAACTACCGGAAAAACCACCGATTAATTTAGCAGGCAAGGTCATCAAAGAACTGAATAAAGCATACTGAGTAGCAGTATAAGCGCTATTAGTTAAGCTCGATAAATAAGCAATAAAGGCCGCCGCCGCAATCCCACCACTCAAATTATCAGCACTAATCACACCGGCTAATAAAGTTAAATTCGGCTCAGCCACCGCCATCGCCGCAAATAACAAATTGGTTGCCGCACTAATCACAGCGCCCAATAGCAAAGGTTTCATTATCCCAAACCGCGCCACTAAAACACCGCCTAGTGATGTACCGACTATCGTCATCACAAAACCAAACAATTTGGTGACATCAGCAATGTCTTTTTTGCTAAAACCCAGCTCCAAATAAAACGGATTAGCCATCACGCCCATCGCTATATCGCTCATTTTGTAAACGGCAATCAGCAATAAAATTAGCACCGAAGTTTTACCATTACGCTGAAAAAACTCGACAAATGGACTAACCACCGCATCACTAAACCACTTCAGCAAACGGCCAAACAAACTAGGCGCTTTATCAACTCCAAGCACTGACTCGATTTGTTGCTCTATTAATTTCGCTCGCTGATCTTCTTTATGCTCCGGCTCGGCAATCAATAAAGTCGTAATAATCCCCACCACCATCGCTGCCGACAAACATTGATAAGCCCATTTCCAACCGACATATTCGGCTAGATACAAAGCCCCTGCCCCAGCAAACAATAACGCCAGACGATAACCAAACACATAAGCCGCAGCCATTGCCCCTTGATACTTAACCACTACCGCTTCAATCCGGTAAGCATCAATCACAATATCTTGAGTCGCTGAACAAAACGCCACCCAAACCGCCAACAAAGCCACCCACTCTAACTGCTGTTGCAGATCAACCTGACTCATGCCCAACAAACCCAAGGCAATCCCAGATTGCGCCAACAACATCCAGCTGCGCCGCTTACCAAAAATTCGATACACCAACGGCAAACGCAAGCGATCCACCACTGGCGACCAAAATACTTTAATGGAATAAGCCACACCAACCAAACTGAAATAGCCAATCACCGACAAAGACACATGCTGGTCAGCAAGCCAAGCAGATAAGGTAGTGGAAACGAGAGAAAAAGGCAGACCGGCTGAAAAGCCTAGAAAAATCATGCCCAGCACACGCGGCTGGGCATAAATTGAGAAAGCGCTTCTCCAACTGGCGCTGGATTTTTTCATGCGCTTTCTCTTGATAGCGGAACTCAGATTAACCGTTGATTAAGTAGTGAGTAAAGATACTCGCCGCATAACCCGCAGCAATCACAGGTGTCCATTTCAAGTGACTGAAGAAAGTGTATTTGTGGTTAGATTGACCCATCAAAGCCACACCAGCCGCTGAACCAACAGAGAACAACGAACCACCTACACCCGCTGTCAAAGTTACCAACAACCATTGATACAAGTCCATATCCAAATTCATGTTCAATACCGCGAACATCACAGGAATATTATCAACAATCGCTGAAATCACACCGACCAAGATGTTAGCTGTGGTTGCGCCTAAACCATCATACATAGCGCCAGACAACAATTCTAAGTAACCGATATAACCTAAACCACCCACAGCAAACACAACACCAAAGAAGAACAACAAGGTATCC
>JBEGMT010000308.1:0-3805 GCA_041182925.1 Pseudomonadota bacterium
GATATGTAAAGTGCCTTCTGATGTTTGAACCGCTTTGCCAAGTTGTTGAGCGGCGATAATCGGTTGGCTGTTGATAGATTCTGGAGTGTTAAGCATGTTAAAAATTTTCCTTGTCGTGATAATGACTTTATTACCGTGGACAGTGTCCGCGAAAACCATAGTTGTATTGGGTGACAGCATTAGTGCTGGCTTTGGTATAGAAGTTCAGCAAGGTTGGGTGGCTTTGTTGCAAAACCGCTTGGCGTCACAGCATAGTTCGTATGTTATCAGTAATGAAAGCATCAGCGGCGATACCTCGGCGGGTGGTTTGGCTAGGATTGATGATGCCTTGCGTCGTCATAAACCGCAAATTGTCTTGATTGAATTGGGGGCTAATGATGGCTTGCGTGGTTTGTCACCGGAGGCGATGAAAGCCAATCTGACCGAAATGGTGAAACGAGCAGAAAAAACCGGTGCCAAAGTGTTATTGCTGGCGATGAAAATCCCGCCTAACTATGGCAAACGCTATATCGAAATGTTCTACAACATTTATCCGCAATTGGCCGCCGAGTTAAAAGTGCCTTATGTGCCGTTTATTTTGGAAGATGTCGCGCTTAAACCAGAGTTGATGCAGGCTGATGGTTTACATCCGAATGCTTTAGCACAGCCAATGGTGGCTGAGAAAATCTGGGCTTATTTAGTGCCAATGTTGAAATAGTAAATTTATCGGTTTTTTACAAAATAGTTGTGCATTTTGCGCTAGGATGTCAACTGAAGGATAAAACAGCCGAATGAGGATAAAATGGCCAAAAGCACCGTCGTCATCAAAGTCAGTTATGACAAAACAGCACAACTTGCCAAACTAAAAGCGCCGGAAATGGTCACTGTTTGGCATGTGCGGCGTATTTTATTGGCATTAACTATTCCGATTTTGCTGGTTTGGCTATGGTTTAAACCCAGCAAAACGGATGATGTTGGGGCGTTGCAGTCGGAGCAGGCTAAAGCCGTTATAACTGCTGTGGAGCCCGTTGTTGCGAGTGTCAATAATCCAATCAATCCAAGTCAGCCAGTCCTTAAACCCCTTGAATCGGTCATCAAATCGGTTAATAACCTGCCTAAACCTACTGCTGTTATTTTTGATAAACGGGTGTTAAGAGCGGCAGTTGTCAGCGAGTTTATCAACGAACAACCCGCTGAACGCATCAAGAGCAATTTAAAAGTATTGAAAAATCAACCCATTGAATTGTTTTATTTCAGCGAAGTGAAACACTTTAACAACAAAAATGTTGCGCACGCTTGGTTTAAAAATGGCCAATTGGTTCATAAAAAACATTGGCAGGTAAAGGAACTGTTTGCCAAACTGACTTCTAGTTATCGGTTTTCGGTTAAAGATGCTGGCGAGTGGCAAGTGGTGTTGCAAGATAAAAAGGGTAAAGATTTAAGCAAAACCCAGTTTTTTGTGACCACCGAGTAAACAGCCCTAAAGCCAAAAACCCGCTTGTAATCTGGGCCCAAAGCCCAAAACTGTGTATGATTAAATTTCTTATAACTGTCTGGAGAATCGAATGCATAACGTCACGTTGATTAAAGGTGATGGTATCGGCCCTTCAATTATGGACGCTGCTGTCGCGGTAATTGATGCATCTGGGGCAAAAATCAACTGGCTGGAAGCCGAAGCCGGTTTAGCGGCTTATGAAAAAACTGGCACACCATTACCAGAAGCGACTTTGGATTCCATCGAAAAAACCCGTGTTGCATTTAAAGGCCCATTGACCACTATGGTGGGGGAAGGCTTTAGAAGTATCAACGTCGAATTACGTAAACGCTACGATTTATACGCCAATGTTCGGCCTGCCAAAAACTGGAACGGTGTTAAAACTCGTTATGACAATGTTGATATTGTTATCGTTCGTGAAAACACTGAAGGCTTGTATGTCGGTTTAGAACATTATCTAACCCCTGAAAAAGACATCGCCGAAAGTTTAGCGGTTGTGACTCGTAAGGCTTCTGAGCGGATTGTCGAGTACGCATTTCAATATGCGCGTGATAACAATCGCAAAAAAGTCACGGTTTGCCACAAAGCCAACATTCTTAAATTCACCCAGGGTTTGTTTTTAAAAACCGCCCGTGAAGTGGCTGCTAAATATCCAGAGATTGAATTTGATGAAAAAATCGTCGATGCAGCTTGTATGCATATGGTGATGAAGCCTGAGCAATTTGATGTGGTTGTAACGACCAATATGTTCGGTGATATTTTGTCTGACTTAACCGCTGGCTTAGTCGGTGGTTTGGGCTTGATTCCTGGCGCTAATATCGGCGCTGATGCCGCTTTGTTTGAAGCCGTTCATGGCAGCGCGCCGGATATTGCTGGCAAAAACATTGCTAACCCAATCGCAGTGATGATGGCCGGTGTGATGATGTTAAATCACCTAGGTGAACATGACGCGGCGAATCGGATGCAAACCGCGATTGAAAAAGTGGTCACAGAAGGCAAATTCGTCACACCTGACTTGAATCCTAATAGCACCACTGGCACCAGAGAAATGGCTGAGGCGATTATTGCGGCGATGGTTTAAATGTTTAGTGGGGCGATGTTTGGGCATCGCCTCACTGGCTGTTGTTTGAACCCCATTTATAGTTATGAAAAAAGCAATTATCTATCTTCATGGTTTCAATTCCGCTTCATTGGATTTGAACGGCAACTTGTTGCAAAGCAAACAAAAATTAGTGGTGATGCAGGATTTTTGCCAGCAAAAAGACATCGTGTTTTTTAGCCCGAACGTTGATTATCGGGATTTTCAAAGTTTGGTTGAGGATATGCTGTTTGAATGGAACCAGTTTTTAGATCAAGGTTATCAAGTGTTGTTCATGGGTTCTTCAATGGGTGGTTTTGCCAGTGAATATTTGGCGATGAAAACCGGTAGCAAAGCCATCATGATTAATCCGGCGATTACCCCCAGTGAATTGCTGACCCAATTTATTGGTGTTACAGAAAATACCGAACTCGGCCTGAGTTATGACTGGCAACAAGCGCATTGTGAGCAATATCTTCTCTACCAACAACACCTGGAAAACAATACCCAAGCTATCGATAGAACGATTTTGTTAGATATGGCGGATGAATTAATCGATTCGCAGCAAACGGTATTGAAATATCAAAGCAAGGCCAAACTGCTGACTTTTGAAGGTGGGTCACACAGTTTTGAACACATCAAACAAGCTTTGCCGACAATTGAACAGGTAATTTTTGCCTGAAATTTTAGAGTTCATCCTTACCAAGCCAAGGTTCTATAGTCGGATGTTGATAATTTAAAAATCGCTTCAGTAATTGCTCAGGGTGGCTTTCGACCATCAACATCTTCTGGTGGCGCGGTTTGAGGAATTGCTGCTCAGTAATGTGATCCAAAAAACTAATCAGCGCATCGTAATAACCCGCCACATTCAATAAACCCAAGGGTTTATTGTGCAATCCCAATTGCGCCCAAGTCCAGATTTCAAACAATTCCTCAAGGGTTCCGATGCCGCCGGGCAGAGCAATAAAGCCATCGGCTAACTCGGCCATCAGCATTTTCCGCTCGTGCATAGTGTGGGTGATATGCAATTCAGTCAGATTAGGATGGGCGACCTCCTTATGAGACAAAGCCTGTGGAATCACGCCAATGACTTCCCCGCCCAGTTCTAATACCTTGTCGGCAACCATGCCCATAATGCCAATGCTGGCACCGCCATAAATCAAACGAATATTGTGATTAACTAACGATTTCGCCAATAAACAAGCAGCGTTAGTGTAAGCGGCTAGTCTCCCTGGATTAGAGCCACAGTAGAC
>JBEGMT010000309.1:0-4052 GCA_041182925.1 Pseudomonadota bacterium
TCCTGTTACTTTAAATATAGCCTGCAATAATCCTAAAAACTGTGGGTGCGATATTTCTCCCTGTAGCCACATATTATGAAACAAGGCTTCATTTTCGGGGATAGGATTACAAAAATAGACATCGTAGCCTGGATTCGCTTGAATGGATTTAATCAAATCCTGTCCTGATAACCCGGTTTTCTCAGCAAACCGCCATGATAAAGCCCCCCAAAGCTTGGCGTCTTTTACATACTCAGATTTGAACAATCGTAGAAAAACATCAAACTCCAATAACTCTGATGTTGATTTCGCATTGTCAAGCGCAATAAACATCGGATCCAAAAGCTGTTTTTGCCACGATTCATAATGAATTTGAAAAATCCGTAAATCAGAACCTAACGACCCAGCCAATGGTTTGATCAATTTTTTCTCTATTTCCGCATCAGCCTCAACAATAGGCAAACTACTACCCACCTCTTGATCAACTGATGAAACGTTTTGTTCCGAAGACATCAACTCTTGATTAGCTTCCAAGGTTTTTTCCACCAATTCATCAAGCGGATTTTTTTCATCATTAGTTAACTGCAGACTTTCTTCAATTTGCATCGAAGTTAATTCAGTATTTTTAGGTTGCCGCTTAGTATTTTTTCTAGGAACTTTTTTAGTTTTGTTGGCTTCTTCAATTTCATTGATTTCTTTAGTTTTTCTTACCACGATAGTTCTCCCTTAATTTCTAGTAGACAATATTCTTTTAACGCAAATATTTGGCGGTATGTCTTTCGCAAAACAATTCACCGACTTTTAAAACTCGAATAGTTGACCCTAAAGATAAAACCTCTCTAGCCGTTAAACCACTACTGTAAGGAAAAGTATCCAAAATAACAGCAAAACGATTAACAGCATTCAATGCTTCCTGATGAGTTTGCGGACAAATATACTCTACATCTGAGGGATTCAAAAATTGCTGAATTCTATCTTTGACAGACTGGTATTGATACTGGCGATGAATAAAGCATTTTTTGCCTGGAATTTTATTAATCATAGTTAAAAATGCCGTTGACACTTTAGCTGGATTAGAAAAAATAGCATATGTATTCAGTTTTTTGCCTGCTGGCTTTGGCAAATAATAAGGAGGAGAATATTCGGCGTAATCTTGACCAAGATTAATTAAAGGTTCGGAATAAAGATACTGATATTGTTTTGGGGATTGCCAATGATCACCAATCCAACCATCAAAACAGCTTAATCCAGTAGTAATGCTCTGCCCCCCAACCCATTTATATTGCTTTTTAGCAGGTTTAACACTTAATGCCGACAGACCAACTGGATCCATCCACCCCCCTAAATCATAAAAGATGTCAATCTCCTGTTGTTTGATTTGATTGGCAATATTGACAGCATTGAGACTATGAAGATCAAACCAACTCACCGCCAGTTTTCTAAATTCGTCAGTGCCCCAATCATTTTTCGTACCACGATTAAAAATAATCAAATCGTAATGCTCGGCAATCCGTTTAAAAAAACCAATAGTTAAAAAAAATACCGGCGAAACGCAAAACAGTGGTGACATTAACCCCACTCTGAGTCGTTTATTTTTTCTAATCGAATGGAGCGGTGTATGGCTTAACAACTCAGATTCATCTAATTGCAACGCTGATTGTGAAAAAGCCATCAGGCTTTGAGTAAGTACCTGAGCAGTTTGATCACGATCATAAAGACTCGCCATTAAATAAGTTAAGGTTGCATCATTTGAATAAACATCATCCGTTTGTAGCGGAGCAATCATTGATTTTGCTTTGATTGGATCACCAAACTCGTTCATCGCCAAATCAGCCAATCCTAATAACGCTTCGCCATTAGAAGGTTCAAATTCTAAGACACGATTAAAATGTTTCTCTGCAGGAAGAACATCTCCTCGCTGTCGAAAAGCCTTAGCAATCACAATATCAGCTTGCCAAAGAGTAGGTACCAATCCGATCGCTTGATCACATGCCTTAATCGCTAAATCAAACTCACCCAAGCCAAAATAACAAAGCCCTTTATTGTGTTTAATCGCAGCAGACTGATTAAATGCTTTCTCGATTTTTTTATAATTATCGAGTGCTTGTTGCCAGCATCCTTGCTCTCGCTGCTTATCCGCTATCGCTATAAGATTTAATAAATTCTCTGAAAGCTCAACCATAAAACCCTCATGTTATGTCTTATGACGATAGCAACATTAGCGCAACAATTAATCAAGTTATTCGATTAAACAATATCCTGACTTTTCAAATATTCTTCGTAATTGCCTTGGAAATCGACAATGCCATTTGGCGTCAACTCTATAATACGGGTTGCTAATGAGGACACAAACTCGCGGTCGTGACTGACAAAAATTAAAGTACCAGGGTAATTTTCTAAAGCAGTATTCAACGATTCAATCGATTCCATATCTAAATGGTTGGTTGGTTCGTCCATCACCATAATGTTACTCTTTTGCAGCATTAACTTACCAAACATCATCCGACCTTGTTCGCCACCCGATAAGACTTTGACCGATTTATGAATATCATCTTGCGAAAACAATAAACGCCCTAAAGTACCGCGAATCACTTGATCATCATCAGACTCTTTACGCCATTGCCCCATCCAGTTAATCAACGACAAATCTTCTTCAAAACTGTCGGCATGATCTTGAGCAAAATAACCTACTTCGGAATTTTCTGACCATTTCACTTCACCAGTATCGGGCTCTAAATCGCCGACCAAGGTTTTTAACAAGGTTGATTTACCAATCCCGTTAGGGCCAATCACCGCCACCCGCTCACCCACCGCAATCATCAGATTAAAGTTTTTAAACAACGGTTCTTCACCATAGCCTTTGCTTAAATCTTGTACTTCCAAGGCTAAACGGTGCAGCTTTTTGGTTTGGTCAAAACGAATAAACGGATTAACCCGGCTAGACGGCTTAACTTCGTCGAGTTTGATTTTTTCTAGCTGTCTAGCGCGTGATGTCGCTTGCTTGGCTTTAGAAGCATTAGCCGAGAAGCGGCTAACGAAGGCTTGTAATTCAGCGATTTGCGCTTTTTTCTTGGCATTACCGGCTAACAAGCTCTCGCGAACCGTAGTCACGGCAGTCATATAGTCATCGTAGTTACCCGGATAAACCCGCAACTCGCCGTAATCCAAATCGGCCATGTGGGTACAAACACTGTTTAAAAAGTGTCTATCGTGAGAAATGATAATCATGGTTGAATCACGTTCATTCAGCACATTTTCCAACCAACGAATGGTGTTAATGTCCAAGTTGTTAGTTGGTTCGTCGAGCAACATGATGTCGGGATTAGCAAACAAAGCCTGCGCCAATAACACCCGCAATTTCCAACCCGGCGCAACCGCCGACATTAAGCCATCGTGTTGTTCTAGTGGAATATCCAAACCTAGCAACAACTCACCGGCACGCGATTCAGCGGTATAGCCATCCATCTCAGCAAATTCGACTTCCAAATCAGCCACCCGCATCCCCTCTTCTTCTGTCATTTCTGGCAGCGAATAAATACGGTCACGTTCCTGCTTCACTTCCCACAACTCCTTGTGCCCCATGATGACGGTATCAATCACTCGATAATCTTCAAAAGCAAATTGATCCTGACGCAAATTACCAATGCGCTCGTTTGGCGTGATGCTGACATTACCCGAAGACGGCTCTAAATCACCGCTAAGGATTTTCATAAAAGTAGACTTACCGCAGCCATTGGCGCCAATCAAACCAAAACGATTGCCGTTACCAAATTTGACTGAAATGTTTTCAAACAAGGGCTTAGCCCCAAACTGCATGGTGATGTTTGCTGTAGAGATCAAGAGAATATCCGAGGGTAAAAAATAAACTGAGTTAGAGCAGAAATAGTTCTGCGAGATTGAAGTGGCGCTATTTTAACAGAGATTACTAGATTAGATTTTGATCAGTCGCGCATGGACTAACTTGTTCTAACTCAAGCCAAAGCCGAAACTGATTTTCTGGTTTAGGTTAAATCTTCTTGCCATTTTTGTATCAACTGGAATATTCAAAATGGTTTTTTTATTACCCTATATCC
>JBEGMT010000310.1:0-2941 GCA_041182925.1 Pseudomonadota bacterium
TTCTCTACCATACGGATGTACTCAGGTGTACCTGTACGAACATAGTGGTAACCTTGCAAGTCAGCTAAGGTCATCATCATGCCGTTATACTCAACAGGCACGTGCAGAGGAGCAATCACAGGCCAGTTACCTGGGTAGAACAACAAACCGTAAGCCAAACCACCGACAACAGCTGTCAAAGTCATGCTGTTACCTAACATCAAGATAACGTCAAGAACGATAGCACCTGGGATCAGGTTAGAAGGGAAACAGATGTTAACTGGGAAATATGTCCAACCCCAGAAGTTTAAATATCTGTTGATCCACTCACCAATCATCAAAGCAACAACAGAAATTGTTGCACCAACTGGTAAACGGTATCTCCACCACAAGCAAGCTTGAACAGCTGCTGGGAAAGTAATAGAAACGATAGGTGCTACAGTTACCCATAGACGTCTATCTTTCCAATCTGTCCAGAAATCCCAGTCACCACCGGTCAACATATAGTGAATGTGATAACCGCCCAAAACTGCGGTGAACAGTGTAAAAAGAATCATCCAGTCAAACGTACGGGAAACTTGTACCGCTTCCGCACGTGAACGTACAGCTGATTGAGATGCGCTCATTAGCTTACCTCCTAAAGAATTAAAATTATATTTTTTTACTTTCCACCTTTATCTTGCCTTAGCAAACTAAGGCAAGAAAGGAGATAGTTTTTACTTTTTTAAAGACTAAGCGATTAAGCCAAATCTTTTTTCAACAATTTTGAAATTGCCATTACTTCGGTGTTCACAACACCCATTACAGCTAGAGCAGCCCAACCAAAGAATACGAAACCGTAGTGCAATGGAGCAACAAATAACTCTTCCATAAACCAGAATGTGTGACCCCACTCGTTCAAGCCAACGTTTGGCAAGATCATGAAAGGACCGATAACAGCAACCAAATACATCAAATGTAAACCTTCTTGATATGTAGGCAATCTTGTTTTTGCATACATGAAAGAAGCTGTACCAGTGATGATATAGATTGGGTATGACAAGTAGAACTCGATGATGTGACTTGGAGTAAAGTCAGTATCACGAACGATAGTTTGGTGCCATGTACCGTCTTGCTCTGTGAAGTAAGAAGCACCCCAGTAGATAGCCCAGCCGTAGCAAACCAACCATGTCCAATGTGTAAAATGTCTTCTCAACTCTTCACGAGGAGTGATTGACATAACTTTACGGTCACGAGTTTTCCAGATGTAACCATTGATACCTGCGAAGAGTAAAACTTCGATTACGATCTCAATGTACAACATGTTCATCCAGTATGTTTCGAACTCTGGCGCGAACGAGTCAAGACCAGCTGACCAGCCATAAACACCTTCGTACCAACGAATGAATGAATAGAATACCAAATAGAGCATCATACCTGCCCATAGGTTTCTTTGGTTTAAAAGCGGTGCTTCCGCAGCATCAGCTTTAACTGATTCAGTTGTAGCAGCCATTTCTACCTCCTAAAAGATTATTAAATCCCCAAGTTTAATTGGGAGCTCATTTATTTTTCCTTAGTTACATAAAGCTCATTATTGAACTTCATACCACCTTCCTTGGAAGCGGATCGCAGTCTACCAGTTCGAAAAACCTTGTCAAGACAATTTATACAATCTTTTAACAAGGCCGCATCAATACTGAATTTAGATATTGAACCCGCATTTTTTTTTGCATTTTTGGACAGCAAAAATGCAGAAAAAATTAAAAACAACCATTGCAAATAAACAACAAGTTTTGTCATTTGCACAACAAACAAAAACACTCTTTCCTACAAATATTAAAAAAACACACGTTTCAACAATGCCGCAACCTCACATTCGTGACAAGCCTGACTTCTGAAACAGATAAAAAACCACCTCTCCAGCCGACTTTTTCTTCAACAATCGCCACCCATCAGGAATACAACTTAGATCTAAATCCCGTTCCGACTCTATGTAAATTTTGGCGAAACTGCTCAACCATTCTCCATCGTTTAATAAACAACAAGTTTCCTGAATCAAGCCAAGCCCAAAAGGAGGATCCAAAAAAATCAAATCAAATTGCTCCCCCTTGTTCTTTAAATACTTAATCACATCCTGCTGAATTACCTGTATTTGATTGGCACCCAAAACTCGACAGTTTTCAACAAGCTTTTGGGTAGTTTTAAAATTACTCTCCACTTGAACAACACGCTTAGCGCCCCTAGAAGCAGCTTCAAAACCTAAGGCACCACTACCCGCATACAAATCTAGGCATTGACTATTTACCACATCTACTTGCAACCAATTAAACAACGTCTCCCTAACACGCACCGGCGTTGGCCTTAACCCTGGAGCATCATCAAAACTAATTAGGCGACTACGCCATTCACCACCGATAATTCGTATCTTGTTTGACACTTTATTTTCCACCGACAGTAACAGTTTGCAACCATTCAGGACGAATACGCCTCTTAAAGGCTTCCTGTACCGCATCAACCGTAACAGCATCTATTTTAGTTTGAAAAACATCCAAATAATCCAAAGGTTGCTGATAAAAGCCAATCATTGTGACGTAATCAATCAACTTGCTATTAGTATCAACCCGCATCGCAAAACCACCCGTTATGTTTTGCTTCGCCGCGGTTAACTCCTTCTCTGTCGGCCCTTTTTCAACAAAATCTTTGACCGTCGCGTTCATCACCTCAACCGCTTTATTGGTCTGATCATTTCGGGTCTGCAAACCAATTGTGAATGGCCCCTGCCTAAATAACGGCGCAAATTGACTAGAGGCGCTATACGCCAAACCACGCTTTTCTCGCACCTCATCAAACAACTTCGACACCAAACTACCGCCACCCAAAATATGATTACCGACATATAAGGCAAAATAATCAGGATCTTTACGATAAGTACCAGGCATACCCGCTAATACATGGGTTTGTGTCGATGGAAAATCGATATGCT
>JBEGMT010000311.1:0-3098 GCA_041182925.1 Pseudomonadota bacterium
ACACCACATTAAGCAAGCCTAAGTTGCTATTTTTACCTTGCAAAGTACCTTGCGGGCCGCGTAAAACTTCGACATGATCAATATCAGCAAAGTTGGTCCAAGTTGACCCCACCCAAGATTGCCAAACGTTATCAACCATCACCCCGACACTGGATTCCATGGATTCATTACCACTATTTTTACCAAGGCCTCGTAATGCGATACTGGTTTGACGAGCATTAGTCGATGTCACACCTAAATTAGGCACACGACGCGAAAAATCTTGTACTGAAACAATATTATCTCGCTTCATTTGCTCACCACCGATTACAGAAATCGGAATTGGTACTTCTTGCAATTTTTCTTCTTTACGTCGTGAAGTAACAGTGACTTCAGATAAATTTTTAGGGCCTTCATCATAAGATTTTTCTTCAACTGACTCGGCACTTGCTAATGTCGCTTCAAGACCGGCATTTTGCTGATTAACACCCTGAGCAACACCGGTATCATTTGTTGATGTTCCTGCATTTGTGGCCGCTACTGGTGCGCCTCTCTTAATCAATTCCAATTCACGACGTTTAGACGCTGCCAACTCTTCATTTAAACGATCCACCTGCGCTTGCAAAGCACTCACAGCGCTATCGCCGCTGTTACTAACTTTTTTAGTCGATTTTTTACTTGCCGCTTCTGCTTCATACGAAGCCACCAAAGAAGCACTGGCAATCGCAATCGCAACGCATGTCGATAATTTACTACGACGGCTAACGGTATAAGGCACAGCATCCTGTCGTTCGGCACCCGCTGAGTAAGCGCCTTGAAATTGATTGTTCACTATTTCACCTATTTTCGAGTATTAAAAAACTAAGCGGCGTCTGTGTTAAACAACACAAATCTGGCTTACTGAGTGATAAGCAAACTATGTGCCAGTTTTTAACTTTACTGTAATTTAGCGATTTACCCTGCAAATAAAATCTATAAGTCATTGATAAAAATAGTGTTTAAAATCCACAACAGCCATTCAACATCACACAACAATCCAGCCTTGATTTTGTAATCAATTGTTAGCATCGAGTCAGCGGGTGCTGACAAATTGCTTGTAAATCAACATCCGCCGAAACCAGTCCATCTAAATTGCCCCGTTTAAGCCAACAATTACGCTACTTATCAATTATTGGCTTACTAATTGCTAATCAAAAATGCGACTACGCACTTTTGTTTTTATAAGGGATTAAGCATGAAACCATCTGTATTTAAAAAAACCCTGTTAGCAACGGCTTGTGGCTTATTAAGCCTTTCTGCAGCAGCGGCCCCCAGCATCTACCCAACCGGTACTACCCGCTACAACCCCAGTAAAGCCTATAACTCCTTGGTTTTATTCACCGGCGGTGACAATATTGCTCATTTAATTGATTTGAATGGTAATTCGGTCCACGAATGGAAAGATGCCGCTGGACACAGCACCTTAATTGATCCAGCCTTAGTTGGCGGCCAATTAGGGCATGTGTTTGTGACATTGGAAACCAGCGAAGGCAAAGGCACTGACTTAGTACCAGGCCAAGTTAATAAACGGATTACTAAAACGATCGGCGAACTGGATTGGGACGGTAAAGTGGTGTGGCGCTTTGGCGAAAAAGCCCCCGGTGGCGCGGCACAACAGCATCACGACTGGGCTAGATTGCCGAATGGTAATACTGTGGTTTTAGCCAATCTGGTTCATCCCGTAAAAGGCTTCAAACAACCGCAAGTTTTAGACGATGTGGTTTATGAAGTGAACCCAGCGGGTGAAGTGGTATGGAAATGGGTTGCTTCTGAACACCTTAACGAATTTGGCTTTACCCCAGAACAACTGAAGCTGGTTCGCAACGCCAACATTGCCGATTATTTACATGTTAATAATCTAAAAGTAGTCGGCCCAAATCATTGGTACGCCGCAGGTGACCAGCGTTTCGCGCCGGATAATCTGATTTTTGATGCCCGTAACGCCAACTTCATCGCCATTATCGAACGCAAAACCGGCAAAATCGTTTGGCGTTTAGGCCCTAACTATAAACCGGTGAGCGAAGAACAAAGCCTGCCGCGCAACGTACCGCGCGCAGTTGACCAAATCAGCGCCCAACACGATGCTCACATCATCCCCGAAGGCTTACCGGGTGCAGGCAATTTATTGGTATTTGATAATCAAGGTTTAGCAGGTTATCCAACAGCCACGGTACCGAGAACTGGCGGTTCACGGGTATTGGAAATCGATCCGGTTAAAAACGAAATTGTCTGGCAATACACAGGCGAAGATTCTGGCGGCGCGCCTTGGTCGTTCCGTAGCACACACATCAGCGCCGCGCGTCGCTTACCCAATGGCAACACATTTATTGATGAAGGCCAAAGCGGTCGCCTTTTCCAAGTCACCAAAGAAGGCGAAATTGTTTGGGAATACATCAACCCCTATGCTCGCCAAGGTAAAGATGCCGTCACTGGTCGTCCAACCAGTAATAATCAACTGTATCGCGGCCAACCGGTTCCTTACAACTGGGTGCCATCCAATACACCCCACAGCGAAAAAGCCGTGATAGCGCCAGAATTAAGCCAATTCCATTTACCGATTGCACCCCAAGGGCTTTAATTGACAGTTACCGGTTAATGCCTGCGGCTTTACAAACAACCCACTAACAAAACCTGCTGACACAGTAACAATTCTGTTTCTCTGTCAGCAGTTTCTAACCGACTAACAACAGCCTAATCAACTATTTGCAGTATTTCTGCAACCAATACCCAACATGGCACAACTATTGCTGAACTAAAGAACCGTTTAGTTTTGTCCTTAGACACAAGCAAACGTCCAACTTTCTTTCATTATCCATCTACAAAACCTAGGAGGTTTCATGCGTAGATCAATTCATACCAGCTTAGGATTAGCGATTGCCATTACGGCGGCTGGTTGCAGTTTGTTTCAAACTCAAGGCTTACAACAAGCCAGCGAAAACAGCGGTGCCGCTAAAATCAAATCATTGGCATTTTCTGGCAACGGTTTTTGGTATCAATTCGGTCAAGCACCCAACCCCGACTTACCTTGGCCACCGTTTAATCTGAAAACCTATAGCGCTGATATTAATTACGATACAGCC
>JBEGMT010000312.1:0-2772 GCA_041182925.1 Pseudomonadota bacterium
GAAAGCGCACAACGTAAAGTCGAAGGCCGTAACTTTGATATTCGTAAAGAAATTTTGGCCTATGACGACGTTGCCAACGATCAACGTAAAGTGGTTTACGCTCAGCGTAACGAATTAATGGCCGCTGATGCGATTGACGACATTATTGCCGCGATTCGTGCCGATGTACTTAATGACGCAATTACCTTGTTTATTCCGCCTAAAACCATGGAAGAGCAATGGGACATTCACGGTTTAGAACAGCATTTACAGCAAGAGTTTAATATCGATTTGCCATTGGTTGAGATGATGGCTAATGATCGTAAATTGGGTGAAGCTAAATTACGTCAGTTGATTGTGGCTCATGCCGAACAACAAAGCTTGGAAAAAGAGCAGGCTGTTGGTAGCGAAGTGATTCGCCACTTTGAAAAATCAGTGATGTTGCAAGTGTTGGATAACAGCTGGAAAGAGCATTTGGCGGCAATGGACCAATTGCGTCAAGGTATTCACTTCCGTGGCTATGCGCAAAAAGACCCCAAGCAAGAATATAAACGTGAATCGTTTGAGATGTTCAGTAGCTTGTTAAACCACATTAAATCAGAAGTGGTGATGATTTTGGCCAAAGTTCAGGTCAGTCGCCAAGAAGATGTGCAACTGATTGATGAACAACACCAAGCACCACAAGAGTTACATTTTGAACATGCTGAAGCGCATTCAGCGTTTGAAGAAGACGTTGTACTACCGCCTGGCGCTATCATGTCAGAGCAATTGACTCAGCAACCAGTGGTTAGCGAGTTTGACAAAGTCGGGCGTAATGATCCATGTCCTTGTGGATCGGGTAAGAAATACAAGCAATGCCACGGTCAGATTAAATAATCTTTGTGCTGTGATGGTAAAAAAGGGCTGACTTAAGTTGGCCCTTTTTTTTGGTATTTAGTAACCTCCCCAAACCAGTGCATCCGCACCACCCATAAAATCCGCTTTGGTGCAAATCCACATAATAAGCACTGTTTAAGTCAATAAATCCAAGCATTTATTATTTGGCACAGCTCTTGCAGGATATAAGGCATGAATACGATGCCTAAAAAAACCTACTTTAACGAAATGCAAGCCGATAGCGGCGCAATCCGAGAAATCTACCAACAGTACTCGCGTTGGTTGGCGGAAGTGCCGCAAGGTACGTTGGAGCGTAAAAGCGCAGAAGCCGAGTTGTTGTTTAGACGACTAGGTATCACTTTTGCGGTTTATGGCGAAGCGGATGGGGCTGAGCGTTTAATCCCTTTTGACATTGTGCCAAGGATTTTTGGTGCAGCCGAATGGCGACGCCTTGAGCAAGGTATCAAGCAGCGGGTGAGGGCGCTCAATGCCTTCTTGCATGATATTTACCATGATCAGGAAATCATCAAAGCCGGCATTATCAGCGCTCATCAAGTGCTGGATAACGCGCTTTACCGACCGGAAATGCGCGGTGTCGATTTGCCTAATCAAGTCTATGCCCATATTGCTGGTATCGATTTAGTGCGGGTCGCTGAGAACGATTTCTATGTTTTAGAAGACAATCTCCGCACGCCGTCTGGGGTTTCCTACATGCTGGAAAACCGTAAAACCATGATGCGCTTGTTTCCTGAGTTATTTGCCAATCACACGGTCGAGCCGGTCGAGCATTATCCGCAAATGTTGCTGGATACTTTACGAGAAGCCGCGCCTAGCCACGTTTCCGATCCGGTGATTGTGGTGATGACCCCGGGTGCCTTTAATAGCGCCTATTTCGAACACGCGTTCCTCGCCAGTCAAATGGGTGTGGAATTAGTCGAAGGCCAAGATTTATTCGTGCAACAAAACAAAGTCTTTATGCACACCACCGAAGGTCCACAGCAAGTGCATGTGATTTATCGACGGGTGGATGATGATTTTCTTGATCCACTTGCATTTAGACCGGATTCGGCATTAGGCGTGCCCGGTTTATTGGCGGCTTATTGCAGCGGTAACGTGATTTTGGCTAACGGTGTCGGTACAGGGGTAGCGGATGATAAATCCACTTACTTATATGTACCGGAGATGATTCGTTTTTACTTGGGTGAAGCGCCTTTGTTATCGAATGTACCAACTTGGCGCTTAAGCGAAAAAGATGACTTGAAGTATGTGTTGGAAAACTTATCTGAGTTGGTGGTAAAAGAAGTACAAGGTTCTGGCGGTTACGGGATGTTAGTTGGGCCAACTAGCTCAAAAGCCGAAATTGAAGCCTATCGGCAACGGATTTTAAGCGAACCAGCGAACTTCATCGCGCAACCGACTTTAGCATTATCGACCTGCCCAACTATGGTCGAATCGGGTGTTGCTCCGCGTCACGTTGATTTACGGCCATTTGTGTTAAGCGGCAAAGACGTGCGTTTGGTGCCGGGTGGTTTAACTCGGGTCGCACTGGCTGAAGGTTCTTTGGTGGTCAACTCCTCGCAAGGCGGTGGCACTAAAGACACATGGGTTTTGGAGGACTAAAAACATGCTTTCGCGGACTGCTGATAATTTATTTTGGATGGCTCGTCATATTGAACGTGCCGAAAATACTGCGCGGGTTTTGGATGTCGCTCATCGCTCTTCTTTATTACCGGTTGATATTGATGGTAGCACCGAGGCTTATCTTTGGTATGCACCATTAAACATTACCGGCTGTGCCAGTGGTTACGAAGAAAAATATGGCTTAGCGCGATCGGAAGCGGTCACCCGTTACATGGCGTTAGACCCTGAAAACCCTTCCAGTATTTATAGCTGTTTGAAATTAGCCAGAGAAAACGC
>JBEGMT010000313.1:0-4996 GCA_041182925.1 Pseudomonadota bacterium
TTGCGGATCGCCTCGTCACCAGGGTCAACAATCCCGACTAATAAATTTTGGCGCAAGGTGCCGTTAAATAAACGATGCTCTTGCTGTAAATAGCCAATCTTCTCACTGAGTAACAAGCGGCCAATATGATCAATATCCAATCCATCTAATAAAATTCGCCCTTCATTAGATTGATACATACCACTTAACAATCTCAACAAAGTCGATTTACCAGCCCCTACTGGACCGATGACACCCATTTTTTCACCGGCCTGGATAGCAAACTGCGGCACAGTCAAACCTTTAGGTGCGCCTGGATAAGCAAATCTGACTCGCTCAAACACATAATGGCCATGAATATCATCCGGCAACAAGGGCCGCTCAACATTATGATTATCAATTTCGAGAGTAAAAATTTTCTCAAGCCCTTCCAACGCGGCTTTTGCGTGTGCGCGTTGAGTCATTAAGGTTGGAATTTGTGCTATAGGCGCCAGTGCTCGACCACTTAAAATCGAACAGGCAATCAAGGCCCCCATGGTTAATTGTCCTTCAGCAGCGAAATAGGCACCCATCGCTACCAAACCAACATAGCTGACCTGTTGCAGCAATGCTGCAAAGTAACCGCTTTTTTCACTAATACTGCGATTAACCAATTCATGCTTGATGGATTCTTCAACCACATCTATCCACTTCGATAGCACTCCCCAACCACCGCCACCGGCTTTAATGGTTTCTGCGCCTTCAATGGTTTCGACTAAAATCCCTGTTTTTAAATTAGCCGCTGCTGTTGCTTGCTTAGCGTGATATTCGACTTTATTTTTTAAAATGAAACCAATACCAATCGAAATCACGAGAAAAAACATCGGCACCATTGCCAACCATACCCCCCCCATTAATCCGATTAAAATCACAAATACAATACCAAATGGCACATCCACTAATGCGTAAAGCGTGGTTGATGATAAAAAGCCGCGTACTGTTTCATAGCCACGAACTTGGGAAGATAGCGAGCCAACGCTATTTGGTAATTGATCAAGACGAATGTGTAACAAGCGACTAAAAATGTCACGCGACAAACGAGCATCAATATCAACCACCGCATGTTCAGTCAGGTAAGAACGAATGATTTTAAAAATCAACTCAAAAAGCACCGAGATACCGACACCTAAAGTCAGTACCAATAAAGTGGCGTAACCTTGGGTTGGAATCACTCGGTCGTAAACTTGCATGGAAAACAGCGAGGTACCTAATGCCAGCAAATTGATTAATGCCCCTGCGAGCGCCCCTTCAATAAAGATTTTTTTATGCGATAAAAACGCTACTTTAAATAAATCGCGAACCGGTGTGCGGCTATTGGCTTCGGCTTTTTTTTCAAAAACCAAACGAATCACCGATATGATGTTTTCGGACGGCTTTTGTACAAGTTTGCCGGAAAAATCCAGCAGCCAATCACCATTAGGTTGATAAGCGCGCACTACGCCCCAGCCCAGTTCGGGTATCCAAGTAATTGCAGGCAGACGCGCCGGATCGGGACATTCTTCTACTTCATTAGCCTTAATCCCGGCCATCGATAAAATTGAATGCAAACAATCAACCCAATTACTTTCATCGACACCAATTAACTGCTGGCTATGACCACTGATAGCATGATGCAGACTCAAGCGGTCAATAAAATGACCTTGCAAACGGGCCACAGCGTTAATAGCGGCAGCAATCCCCATGCTGTCTTTAATGCTTTCAGAATCGTCAATTACTATACTCATCTCAATTACCTGTTCCCAACTTTCATCATCAGTTTATTATTTAATTAACGATCGACTGTTGCTGTTTTCAAAATCATCAATGTTGACACTGAATGTCATCTGGCTGAATCGGTTATTCTTCGGTACGGGCTGACCTTGCATAACACGGCGGCGAACCTTTCAACACGCGGGCCTATCGAGTGCGATGCCTTTTTGACTTCACCACAGGATTGGTTGCGTTCCAGAATTGGTAACGATCAACTCTCTCCTCGATGACTTTTTCGAGGTCAAAATCGAGTAGCTGCGCAGGTTTTTCTGGGTATTGTTCAACACTCAAATCCGATGATAACTCCGCTTCTGCCCCCGCTAAATACACTAATAAGCGACGACTGGTGCCCAGAATATTGCCGTCAATATCCACCAAAGTAACATTGGTTTGTGCACGTTCTCGGACCGTGTTCATCAGGTCGATCCAGCTTTTGCGGCCTACTAGATACTGACGATCATAGGATTCTTGAATATCTCTCGAAAGTGAAACTGAACGCCGCAAATTTTCGCGTTTCAACAATGAAAACTCATATTCGTTATATTCAGTATTCAATCGCTCAACGAGCTGACTTTTCGCTAAATCAATTTGTAGTACCGCTGCTCTAGCTCGATCTTCTGCCGACTTTGCCGCCACAAAAGAAGATAAACCAGCACCAGGGCTATAACCGACCACTACCCCCATCGCGGTAAAACCGGGTGAGTTAGGGTAATAAGCATTGTTAAATTGCCGCTGCACCTGAAAAGACACTTGAGGCAAGGACTGGGCATTCACTTCCAAAGCTTCAGCCTCAGCCGCCTCAGCCTCCGATTTATAACGTTGAAGCGTAACACTACCAGCCAAGGCTTTAGGAATTAATTCAGCGCGTTGCGGCAACTCTACATAACTGGCTATTTTTCCTATCAGTTGCTGGCTAGTCACTGGCTCACCAATTAACTCGGCAATTGTTACCAAAGCAGATTCTTCTTGAACTCGCTGCGACTGCAAATCAGCCTGAGCTTGCAATAATCTTGACAGCCCTAGATCTTTATCCGCCCCTGATGCAACACCTTTTTCAAAACGATGGGTAATCAGCGACACTAATTTTTCATGAACCAGCACGTTCTCTTTTAAGACTTGGATTTTGTGATAAGCCTTATACCACTCAGCATAAGCAGTAATTAAGCGCCGACTCACATCTTCTTTGGTTTCAAGCAAAGCAAAATCGGCCGCCGTTAACCTAGCATTGGCCTTGTCATAGCCAGCCACCAATCCACCACCTGCCCAAATTGGTTGAGTAACCGTGATATTGGCTGATGGTGTTTGACTACTAGAAATTTGATTATTGGTTTGACTATCGTACTGAAGATTATTTAACTGACTGTTCAACGAAGGCGTCGGCAGAAACCTTAACTTTGCCACGGTCACATCTGAAGAAGCCGCGTCTTTTGATGCCTGACGTGATAATACTGCCGGATAGCTAGATAACGCTCTATTAATAAGCTCTTCAAGAGTCACAGAATCGGAAGCCGCCTGAGAATTGATTGGCAAAAACAACGTTATTGATGCAACCAAACTGCACCCAATTAAAAGGGATTTATTTAGCAAGTTAAAGAACAAAATACGCATTTCGAACCCTACTCGGTTAATAAAAAACCAGCTTATCTGCCATTCAAAGCCATGCAGCTATAAAGGGTTGATAGAAATTTAAATCACAAACTATTGCACCACGCTGACCAACCAACGCCGATGCAAATTGCTGAGCTCTCTGTAAACTAATGGCTAAAGGCCAGGCTTCCAAAATTCCTAACAACAGAACAGAGGCAAAAGCATCCCCTGCACCTACGGTATCAACCACTAATTGGTGAGAATCCGGTTTAATTTTTAATAACTCACCCCCTTGCTGAATCGCCCAAGCACCCTGCTCACCTAAAGTCACTACTAATACTTCTAACTGGTAATTTTGGATAAACAAACGCATTTTGGTTTCAAGTGAATCACCATCCGCTTGTAATTGCTGTAACTCCTGGAGGTTAAGTTTTACCCAATTCGCTTTAGTCAGTAATTTATTAACCAACGTTTTATTCCACCAAGGTTGACGTAAATTAATATCGATAAATACTTTACCTTGATTCTGGTTAACCAATTGCTGCAAGGCTTGCTGTGAAACGGGCTGACGCGCTGCTAAACTACCGTGATAGAACAGCGAACAATCAAACTGGGGCAATGACTGAGCATCGATAAAATCATAAGCCTGATTAGCCAAAATTTGGTACTCAGGTTCGCCGTTTTTTAAAGTAATTTCAACGGCGCCGGTTGGATGTTGACTATCAGTTTGCAAAGCAGTTTGCGACATGCCCCAGCTTTGCATCGCGCGACGAATTTTACCTCCGGCTTGATCTTGACCAATACGACTGATGAATAACGGTGGTTGTTGAAAAGCCTGTAAATGCCAGGCAACATTAAACGGCGCACCACCTAAAACCTCAACACCATCATCAAACCGATCAAATAAAACTTCACCGAAAATAGCGATAGCTGGGGTTGTCATTAGCGTAACCACCCTTTACGTCTGAAAAACAGATAGGGCATCGCGACTGAAAATACCATTAAGCCTAAGGCAAACGGATAACCAAACATCCATTCTAATTCCGGCATGTTAGTAAAATTCATGCCATAAATACTAGCGATTAGAGTTGGCGGTAATAACGCGACTGAAGCGACTGAGAAAATCTTAATGACTTTATTCTGGTTAATGTTAATGAAACCGACCGTGGCATCCATTAAAAAGTTGATTTTGTCGAATAAAAATGCAGTATGGCTATTGAGCGATTCAATATCGCGAAGAATTTGTTGAGCGTCTTCTAACTGAGTAGGCAATAGCAATTTGCGGCGCAATAAGAATGAAACCGCTCTTTGGGTATCCAGCATATTGCGACGAATTCGACCATTTAAGTCTTCCTGTTCAGCAATATCGGCCAGAATCCGAGCGGCATCTTCATCGCTCATGGTTTGGCTTAATACTTTGCGGCTGACCGTTTCTAATTCACTATAGATATTTTCTAAAGCATCTGCAGAATATTCGGCTTCGGCACCGTATAAGTCGAGCAGCATATCTTTACTATCTGAAACAAAGCCTGGCTGACTTCGAGCACGTAAACGTTGTAAACGGAAAACGGGTAATTCTTCGCCGCGAACAGAAAATAAAATATCACCCCTTAAAACAAACGCCACTGGTACGCTACGCGCC
>JBEGMT010000314.1:0-2902 GCA_041182925.1 Pseudomonadota bacterium
GAGCAATAAAGATGCTTTGGTCATAAAAGAAGCAATTGAAGGACTGCCTCGACTACCTTTCCCATCCCCAAGAAATGAGAGCCTTTCAAGGGCGGCAAAGTTTAAATCAGAATATTTAGGAAAATATTCGACATTTCATGTCTCTGGTGGCTCCGTAGGCGATCTGACGTCTGATGCTTTTGGTCATTATTTAAGTAGTGTTAGTGACTTCGAAACTGACGAAATGATACCCAGCTATGAGTTCAGGTTTATTTTACCCAAAGGTATAGCTAAAGCTTTTTATGAAAAAATGACTGACGCTAATCATTATTTGAAACATTTTGCGCTTTCTTGTGTTCCTCAGTTATACAAAAATAAGTACTGTTTTTGCCGAGCATTGAAGTTAACCATATACGATGGCATTGGCTCTGTAATATCTAGTTTAGAAACAAATTTAACTGATGATTTTGCGCAAAAAAACAGGGTTGAACAAATGGAATTGTTAAATATTTTTTTTGGAAAGACATACACCCCATAAATCAAGTTGCCACTCTCAACTCCATCAATGCCCTAACCGCCTTATAAAGCTGGTTATCCAAAACCATCTGATACCGCGCCAGCGATTCCCGCATATTTTCCTTGAGGATGGCGCGCTGGCTTTTCACCATTTCAGCCACTTCTAAAACCAGCGCATTCCGCTCGGCCAGCTTTAACTGGCGGTGGCAATAGCGCGTCAGCTCTGACAAATAAACGCCGGGCGACTCAATCGACAACAAATACGCCTCAAGGCCATGAGGATCGGTCTCGGCTTGATTGCTCAAATAGGCAAACAACAACGGAAAGCGTATTTTCAAATCTGCAAAAGTTGGCCATTCTTCTGATTGAATGCTCTGGATTTCGTCGAGAATGCCCTTACACCAGCTGACAACACCATTTCTCATGCCGGATAGCTCGGCGGTAGAGACAGGCTGTGAAAACCCCAGCACTTGGCTCACGGCAGCGGCAATCTTTTGCTCGCTTTGCTCTGCGGCCAGATAAGCCGCCTCGGCGCGGATTAACCGTTTCTGCCGCCATATGGCCACGGCAATGCGCTCAACAAGCACTTGCTCCAGTATTCCTCGCGGCTGAAGCTCAGTTTCAAGCTGGCGCAACAACTCGTAATAGGCTTCGGGGTCTTCATGCGGCAAAACCAAGTCCTTGGCAAAAATGCCATGCTTAATGGGGTTGCGGCTCACAGTTTGTTTGCCGACCACGGTTAATGGCCCGGTCGATTTCTGGGCATTGCGTCGATTGGCTGAATATTGGGCTGTGGATGTAGTCATGGCAAAAACCATATATATCAATGTTTTATGATTATAACATTGCAAAAATCTCGGCACCGGGGGAAATTACGAGGCCAGTAGACGCTAAACACTGAGCATTTACAGGGTAAAAAATGTGGGGTGTGTCTCGATAATGACGCAGGCAAGACAATCGACTTAACTAACCCATTAGGTTGATATGGGGCATGGAAAAGTCCACGCCACATTACAAGTTGTCAAAGGTCAAAGCTCTCATTTCAGAGTGTATGGTGCAGGTAAAAATGTAGTTCGTAACACCGAAAGTAACACCGGCTATGGTATCGTAAAAACAGTACAAATAAATCAATATCATGAGTGTTATTTCAAGTCCGGCCGTCGTACCAAATAGGCATCCAGAGTGATGCAAAGAAGTACAGAAACCCGCAAGTCACAAGGCTTAGCGGGTTTTTTATTGTCCGGCGTAATCCAGCAAATAGCAGGGTAATACGCTATAAAGTGTTACCTTTTTTGTTACCTTCCCTATAATGCCTCGAAAAAAGGTAACAATCGAGGTAACAAAATGGCCGTCAATCTCAACAAAGACACGGTTTACAGAACAGCCAAGCCTAAAGAACTGGACTACAGCATCAATGACGGGGGAGGTCTTTTTTTGTTTGTAAGTGCCAAGGGTTCAAAGCTATGGCGGTTCGTGTATCAGTTTGATGGAAAACGCCGGAAAATTGCCTTTGGCGTCTATCCAGACACCACACTGGAAAACGCCAGGCGGCAGGCCGAAGAAGCACGGCAACAAATCGCGGAAGGAGTAGACCCCGGCGAAATACGCAAGCAGGCTAAAGACGCCAAGAAAGTAGCCAGACAAAACCAAGAACGCCTAAGTGAGGGCTTGCCGATCATCAACAGCTTTGCCGATGTGACCCGTCAATGGTTGGCGTCAATCGAACACATTACCAGCATCGTTACCCATACCAAGAAAACCAGCCGAATCGAACGCCTAGCCTTTCCATTGCTAGGGGATCAACCCATCAACACCATCAAGTCTCCGGATGTTTTAGCGGTATTGAAACCGTTGATCGATAAACAGCAACTCGAAACGGCACACCGGCTTCATGCGGAAATCAGCTCGATTTTTGCCTATGCCATCGTTCACAACCTGACCGAATACGATCCTGCGCAACCCTCGCCAAGCAGATACGCCATAGAGCGCTAGCTTGCCCATGCACCACGCGATCAAGTTCGGGCAGCATACAATCGAGCGCAATACTTGGACGAACGCCGCCGCATGATGCAGAGCTGGGCCGATTACCTGGACAGCCTTAAAGCAGGGGCGCAGGTGATACCGTTTCCGAAGGTTGGCTGGTGTTGGCCTATGACTTATTGATGGTCATTATTCTGCTATAGAATCGAATTTAACCGGATAGGCAGGCCAGCTAACAAACGGGAATCATCCCCCCGCTTCCGGTTACTCTTCGGGATGTATGCCTTGGATGGGGTGATGGAAATAAAACGCGAATACTACACGCTTGCAGACGCTGCTAACAGGCTGTTGATTTTATCGCCCCTCGCAAGCCGCATTGCTTCGTTGAATTAGCCGCGAGAGTAATTCATAAGGCTTTGTTATATAT
>JBEGMT010000315.1:0-5490 GCA_041182925.1 Pseudomonadota bacterium
CAGCGCAGAATCTGATCGTGATGGGTTTCATCACGTTAAAAACGGTGATGATTTAATAAAAATTGACCCAGTAGTAATCACAGAGAAAAACAACAACGCCGCGCCAGCAATCAAACAGACGGAACAAAGCGTTGTTGTGGTTAATGCTGGCGCCTTGGAAGAACCCCCACCGATACCACTACCGGACATTCTCAAAGGTAGCCAAGCCAAAGCGGCCAGCAAACTGCTATCCAACGTTACCCCAGAGCAAATCATTACAATTTTGGCTATATTCAATACAGCCACTAAGGTTAAAAAAGTTAACAACCCGGTTGGTTATCTGCATTCACTGATCAAAGCCGCTCAAAATGGCACGCTGACCGCACCAGAAGGCGCACAGCAGGCAAAACAGATAACGGCTGGCGAACGTATAGCCAGAGAACAGGAAGCCAGAAAACAGGCTCAGAAACGCCTTAAAGTGGACAATAGCAAGTGGCTGGAAATGATGTCTAAACAATTCGGCAATCGAATATTGGGGATGGTATGAACAGCGTCAGACGAGAAAAAAAACTAATTACTGAGGCATTCGAACTGCACCAACGCGTGCGCAGCATATTGCTAAATCTCCGGCATGTAACGCCGCTTCACATAAAGCTCATTCGGTTGGAAGAGAAATCAAAAAACAGGCTTAAACGCCGCAAATCAAAATACGGTACAGCCTGATATGACACATCATGATAGGCACGCCATGATGCGTCATGCGTCATGATTGTTAGCATTGAGGAAGCAACGCGACTGGTTGGAAAATCAAGATCGACCATTAACCGCGCAATCAAGGCTGGCAAGCTTTCAAAAACACCTACCGGAATTGATACGGCTGAATTGATGCGCGTTTATGGCGAGCTGATGCAGCATGACACACCACAAAAGATGGCTCAACAAACAACCAATGACACATCAGTGGATCATCACAAATTAGAGCTGTTACAGGTTCAAATGGAGCTATTGCGGGTACAGCTTGAACAATCACAGGAATCCGTAAGGGATCTACGCCAACGCCTTGATGCTTCAGATTTAGAACGACGTCAATTAATGCAACTATTGACGCACCAGGCGAACGCAACAACTACTGAAGAGAAGCCTATTGCGTGGGTTAAAAGGTTTTTTAACGTCAAAATGTAATTAATTTTTAGCTTCCGGTAATTCAGCACACGTTTAACGTAACTGCGTCACAGTTTGCTTGCCAGCTTAGCCGTAAACTAATCTCAACTTAAGCGGAAACGCTAAGCAAACTAACCCAAACAAACATTTATCGAGGATTTACCCATGAAAACATTAGTATCAGTAGCCGCATTAACTTTATTCGCAGTTGTATCTGGAACAGCAATGGCAGAAGGTTCTAAAATCGAGAAAAGCACTATTATCAATGCAAGCTCAAACACTAACGCATTGAACGCTGCTATCGGTGAAAATGCTTCTGCAAACACTGGCTCAGTAAGCATCAAAGGTTCTGAAGTGAAAAAATCTACCGTGATTAACGCCTCTTCAAACACCAACACGCTGAACGCTGCAATTGGTAAAGGCGCTTCTGCAAACGTCGGCTCTGTTGATATTAAATAATTTCGTTTGTTAACCCCAACACCGGCATGGTTTGGTGTTGGGGTTTTTTATGCCCGCTGTATTCCCAACTAACGACCGCATACATCACACAATGATATTGTGTGACATAAAAAACCATTGATTTTATTGACTCTAACCTATTAGCGTGCCAATATATGTCACACAATATTGAAATTAATTTAATTTGTGATATTAATCGGGGGATTTTATGAAAACTGTAAACGCCATCGGCAAAAATGAAATTGCCGTAATCCATTCGCTGCTCGAAAAAAATCACGGTCAAATTTATGCTGATGTCTGGAAGTTTGGCGTTAACGTCGGGTTACGCATCAGCGACTTGTTAAAACTTCGGTTCTCGGATTGTGATTTAAACAATCGCCTGGTTAAGCTGGTTGAGGAAAAAACCGGCAAATTAAAAGAACTGAGGTTGAATGATATAGCAATGGAAATCATCAACCGCCGCCAACAAGAAAACCCAACTGATGTCTGGTTATTTCAGGTGCATTCGCGGCGCGCGAACAACAAACCCATATCGCGAGAAACGGTAAGCCGCGCTTTTAAGGAAGCTGGCGACAGACTGGGCTTAAATGTCGGAACACACTCAATGCGCAAAAGTCGTGGCAAGGCGATGCACGATGACGGCATTGCCATTGAGAAAATAGCGAAGGTGTTGAATCATTCCAATACAGCCTCAACGCTCCGCTATCTGGGGATCGAACGCGAAGATGTTTTAAAGACCTATGACGATTATCAACTCTAACTATTTAAGTTTTGGCGAAAGCTAAACGCTGGCACTGATTGCGGAGCCAGAATTCCGTTTTATCTCTGGCATAGGTTGCTAGTATTTCAATCGGCGCTGAAAAAATAATAAGAATTTTAATCTAGCCACTCTGGCGTTTTTATTGCCTAACCAATTGTAAAATATATTAGTTGATGTTTTTTTTGACCCTGTTACTGTTGTGCAATTAAATTTTATATTGGTGAACGAAAGTGACAGAAACGGCAAAAAATAGATTTAACAAACATATAGCAAAACTAAAAAAATCCGGAAAGACGCGATTCACTGTGACGATAAGCGAAACTCGGGCGAGAGAAATTGCCAAAATGAGTAAAGACGATAAGCAGTTATTTTTGTCTGAGGTGTTCCCGCACGCACTAGAGAGATTCACAGTCATTAGTGAATCGCGCGAACGGCTGAAAAGTGATGGACATTCGGACAATGTGATAAACGATTATATGAATTGGTCTATCGGCCTTGATGGGGCAACTAGCGAATATCTTACCTTGGATCAATTTTTCAGTGACAACGATTGGCATAATCGAAACGTGGGCGGCAATTAATGTTAACGCCGGAACAAAAACGCCAAGCACTGGCGCATCGTGCCGCAGGATGGACGTTATCATCCATTGCTGAAAAGGTCGGGGCGAGCGTTAGCTCACTAAAGAGGCTGTTTGATGAGCATTCAGTGAGGCGCGGAAGCATCAGCGAAGAGCTTGTCGAATCGGCAAAAAACGAATTGATTTTGAGCGGCGATTTAAAACAAGAAATTTTTTCGATGATCAGAGATGACTTGAGTTTGATACGCAAGACACGCACGGCAATATCGTTAACGCTGGATCGAATCATCAACGACAGCGAAACCCCACCAATGGTACAGGCAAGATCACTAGCAGCATTGAGCACCGCATTAGGTTTAAATCAGGCTGCGTACCGCAAGGCCTTGCAAGTCAGCAAACATGAAAATTCGATTGATAGCGAGCAGTTGCCGGAGCTACGAGTCCACTATATGACATCGGAAGAGCAGGCCGCTATCGCTAGCGCTGTAAACTCAGACGCCTTCGGCTTGTGTGAGGTCGGCGCGGATGACGATGACGTGATTGAGGAAGAGTTTGCCTAGTGGGGTGTACCCCCCATACCCCCTATGTCCCATAGATGGGGCGTTGGGCCTGTACGGATTGTGCATTATGTCCCCAAAGCGATTTGAAAATTAGGGAAATAGCACTATCCATAAACATAAAAAAACCTGCCAATGGGCTGCAACCCGGCAGGTTATTTAACAATGAGGTTTCAATTATCAGTGAAAATTATACCATTTCCTACCCCAGAAAATGCACCTAAAAGTGGGCGAATTGACCCCGTTTTCCGCTCAAAAAGGCAAAAAAAACGAGCTGATCGGATGCGCTCAACAGCAGATACCATAAGGGCTGAATCCAAATCGCACAAAGCATGTTTGGACACCCCATTTAGTACTAAAGATTACACTACCCCAGAACACCACCTATCATCCTACCTAAAACTGCATTTAAACGCATACACTGACTATCAGCACATAGGCTGTGACATTCAAAAGCTACTAGTGTGCAACTCAATCATGTATTTAATGCAAAACGATTTAAGGGTAAGCGTTCCGTTTGTTTTCAGGTTGCCGCTATCCATGCGAAACCTCCCGGCTAAAGAGATAACCTCAAGACTTCAGAAGCTTATCAAGATGGTTTTAGGCGAGTCGCCGCTATTCTGGCTTACGTTTGAATACGGCGGGTGTATTGGTTCTAATGGTAACGCTGGTCGTCATGTTAACGGTGAGATACTGATTGATCGCTCAAAGATAGGCCCTCTAATAAACGCACTCAAAAGCCTCTACAAGACCGCTGATGAACTGAAGTGCAAACGGTACGCTATGCGGGAACTGCGCGGTAAACGGCTGTCAGAAGCGTATAAACACGGCATTGCATACAGTGTGCTGAATTGGCCCCTATATGTAACCAAAGAGCGAAAAAGGATTGTTTTTGAGCAGGGGTATATGAAGCGGCTGCCGGTAGATAGGTTGGTTTACATGAGCAGGCCATTAAGCGTTGTGGCTAAAAACTATTTTGATGAGTCGGTTAAAAAGTAAGTAAGTGCTTACTTACTTTAAAATCAATATCTTATGTTTGACACCACTAATTTAAACGGTCAGAATATCCGCCTCACAAATCACCGGGAAAAAGCCATGAAAATTACAGAAATCAACCACGATGAACTGATAAATCTGGTTGCTGAAATGTTGGCAAACGGTGCGGAGCAACGCCAAACAACCAACGCAATCATTACGACATTAAACGATGTTTTCGTGATTGATACCGGCGATTGTTTTGGAGTTTTAATTGAAGATCACGGTTCGATGGTGAACAATTTATCGAATCCGTAGGCATTAAAAACGTTCAGGACTAATGGCGGGCGGCGCTTATTACAGACAATCAACAGGCAATCATAAATGCGGTAGTAGAGGCATTCATTTAATTTTTTACGCCGCCCATATTGAGAATATTACGATTTTGCATTACTTTAAAAACAAAACCCCCAGAGCATTTCTACTCTGAGGGTTCGGCGTTCACTAGACAGCTGGCAGGCCATCTAGTGGACTATCGCTTAACCAACGTGTACTTGATTAAGCGCATAATCCAATTTTAGTGGATTTTTGCGCGTATCAAAAGGACTTTTGACCTATGCAGCAAACAATTTACCGCTCAACACACACTTCCGGCTTCTCAGTTTTACCAAACGCCATTCCAACAAACACAAGCCTATCGGCACATGCAAGGCTGGCGCTCATCTACCTATTAGGCAAGCCGCCAGCATGGAAAATGCGAATCACTGACGTTAAACGCGCAATTGGTTGCGGGGTTAATAAAGCCTATCGATGTCTGAATGAGTTAATCAAGGCCGGTTATGCACGAATGATAAGAGGTCAAAGCCGGGTAGATTGGTTTTTTTATGATACGCCTCAATCCAGCGCAGAATCTGATCGTGATGGGTTTCATCACGTTAAAAACGGTGATGATTTAATAAAAATTGACCCAGTAGTAATCACAGAGAAAAACAACAACGCCGCGCCAGCAATCAAACAGACG
>JBEGMT010000316.1:0-31480 GCA_041182925.1 Pseudomonadota bacterium
AACAAAAGACGCTGGGTCCCGGCCTGCGCCGGGACGACGATATAAAGGCCGCTAGCAGCTAAAACGTCATCCCGGCGCAGGCCGGGATCCAGTGACTTTGAGATTTTCGATGATCAAGGACAATCTGGATGCTTAACTGGCTGGCATTACACCAGCGGCGGATTTTTATCTACACGGGTCAGGCCGCCTCAAAGCACATCGCTCGCATGATCTGCCAGCCTTGAGCGCTCTCCGCGCGCCAGCGTCACATGCCCGCTGTGCGACCAGCCCTTGAAGCGATCGACGACGTAGGTCAGGCCGCTTGACCCCTCGGTCAGATAGGGCGTATCAATCTGCGCGATATTGCCGAGACAGACGATCTTCGTGCCAGGGCCTGCGCGCGTCACGAGAGTCTTCATCTGCTTGGGTGTCAGGTTCTGCGCCTCGTCGATGATCAGGTACTTGTTGACGAACGTGCGGCCGCGCATGAAATTCATCGACTTGATCTTGATCCGCGAGCGGATCAGTTCCTGGGTCGCCGCACGGCCCCATTCACCGGCATCGGAGTCGGACTTGTTGAGCACTTCGAGGTTGTCGTCAAAGGCGCCCATCCACGGAGACATTTTCTCTTCTTCGGTACCGGGCAGGAAACCAATATCTTCACCGACGGGCACGGTGACGCGGGTGACGATGATCTCGTTGTAGTGTTTTGTCTCGAGTACCTGCGCGAGTCCTGCTGCCAGCGCCAGCAAGGTCTTGCCGGTACCGGCCTGGCCGAGCAAGGTGACGAAATCGCATTCAGGATCCATCAGCAGATTCAGCGCGAAATTCTGTTCGCGGTTGCGAGCGGTGATACCCCACACATTGTTCTTGCTGTGGCCATAGTCGCGCAACGTGCGGATGACGGCAGTTCTGCCATTGATCTGCGTGACCTGCCCATAAAATGACGGCTCGCCATTCCTCGGCTCGAGGTAGACAAATTGATTTACCAGCATCGCGGGCACCATCGGACCGGTGACGCGGTAAAAGGTGCTGCCATTGCCCCGGGATTCTTGCCAGGATTCCATGCCCTTGCCATGACGGTTCCAGAAATCGTCGGGCAGCTGGAGGATGCCGGAGTACAGCAGGTCGGTATCTTCCAGCACATGGTCGTTGAAATACTCTTCGGCAGGCAGGCCGAGCGCACGTGCCTTGATGCGCATATTGATGTCCTTGGACACCAGCACCACCGGGCGCTCGGGATACTGCTCTTGCAGCGCGCGCACGACGCCGAGAATCTGATTGTCTGCCTTGCCCTCGGGGAGGCCTTCGGGTAGCGTCCAGCGTCCCAGCCGCGTCTGAAAATACAGCCGACCACCGGCGTCCTTGTTGCCCAGTTTGCTCAGCGCAATGCCATCGTCAATGGCTTCTTCAGAGATGTCGGCCACCAATGCATCGAGCGAGCGCGATACCTGGCGCGCATTGCGAGCCACTTCGGACATGCCTTTTTTATGATTATCCAGTTCTTCGAGGGTGATCATCGGTAGGTAGACATCATGCTCCGCAAAGCGGAAAAGCGAGGTCGGGTCATGCATCAGCACATTCGTATCGAGCACGAAGAGTTTGGTCACGCCTTTCTTATCTGCCGTGCGACTGATGTGCGACTTGACACTGGTGTCGGTGCGCGACTTGCGTTGCGCTGGCCTGGTCTGGGGTGGTGCTTCGGCTCGATTGCGAGCCTCGATGACCTCGTGCTGGGCGACGGAGGTGCTGGGCACCAGTGAAATAGCGGGTTTGACGGGCTTGCCTTTTTCTGCCTTCGGATAATCCACCGGGGAGAGCAATGCTGCGGGTTTGGACGGCATTTTAGGCAGGGGCATCAGGACCTCGGGCTGTGAAAATAAGGGATTTGATTCCGAAGACGAACGAACTGCAGTTCGTATTGCGCTGAATAATGCGGAGAAAAAAACAGAAAAGGCTGTTTGAGCCAAAGGATCCAATCCTTTTCCCGAAACAGCCTCGAATATAAATAATTATTAAAAATCAATTATTTAGATAATCCTGTCGGTTCGAGTCGATGAATATCAACCCAAACTTTCAATAACTTCCAGCACTTCATCCACATGTCCTGGAACTTTTATTCCACGCCATTCTTTCACTATTTTGCCGTCAGCGTCAATCAAAAATGTCGACCGTTCCACTCCGCGCACTTTTTTGCCGTACATGGATTTCATCACGATGACATCGAACATCGTGCAGACGGACTCGTCGGTGTCCGAGATTAATTCGAATGGTAGACCCAGTTTTTCTTTGAAGCCGACATGCGAACGCAAGCTGTCGCGGCTAATGCCGAAGACCTCGCATCCGGCTTTGCGGAAACGCGAATGCAGCTCGCGAAACTGCAAGGCCTCGGTGGTGCAGCCCGGTGTGTTGTCTTTGGGGTAAAAGTACAGCACAAGCTTGCGGCCGCGATAGTCCGACAGCCGGAATGGCGTTGGACCGGTCATCTCGGCAGAAAAATCCGGGACGGTCATGTGGAGTATGGATGGACGTTCGCTCAAAGCGCGCTCCTTGTCTTCTCTAAAGTGTGAGGTTGCTGCGATATCAGCGGCTCGCCTTCCCGGGAAGGATGAGCGCCAGCGCGACCTTCCTGCCTTCGGCCATTAAAATGTTATAAGTTCTGCAAGCTGCTCGGTTATCCATGCATTCCAGACCGATGCGGCGGGACATCAGCGCACTGAGCAAGCGGTGAGGAACGAAACGCTGACGCTCTCCGGTTCCCAGGATGACCAGATCGGGGTTGGTGTCGGCCACTGCGTCAAAATGCGCGGGTTGAAGCGATTCGAAAGAAGTCACCGGCCAGGGCTTGGGCGCCAATTCAGGCAGCACCAGCAGGCTATCCTCGAAACGCATCGCATTGATCTCGATCCAGTCGTCTTCATAGCCCGTGACAGTCTGGTATTGCTGGGTCTGGGTCGCGTGCAGCTTCATGGTGCCCGGATTTTATCGCGATCGGCCGCGCGCCGGTTTACTGCTTGGTCTTTCTGGGCGATTTGGGGCAAAATGATCGTTTTTTCGCGGTGCAACACCCGGCGTGCCGCCCGCTCCAACCAACCCGAATCCAGGCCGTGAAATCAATCCAGAAATCCAAGAAACTGGCAGATGTGTGCTACGACATCCGTGGGCCCGTGCTCGAAAAGGCGCGACACATGGAGGAAGAGGGCCACAAAATCATCAAACTTAACATTGGTAATCTTGCTCCCTTCGGCTTCGACGCGCCTGACGAGATTGTGCAGGACATGATCCGCAATATGGGCAACGCCGCAGGCTATACCGATTCCAAGGGTCTGTTTGCGCCGCGCAAGGCCATCATGCACTACAGCCAGGAGAAGAAGATCTCGGGCGTCACCATTGACGACATCTATCTCGGCAACGGCGCTTCCGAGCTGATCGTGATGAGCATGAATGCGCTGCTCAATACCGGGGACGAAGTGCTGGTGCCCGCGCCCGACTATCCACTGTGGACAGCGGCTGTCAGTCTGTCTGGAGGCAAGCCAGTGCACTACGTCTGCGATGAGCAAGCAGATTGGTACCCCGACATCGACGACATCAAGGCAAAGATCAATGCCAACACGCGCGCCATTGTCGTCATCAACCCCAACAATCCGACTGGCTCGCTCTACCCGGTCGAGCTACTGCAGCAACTGGTCGAACTGGCGCGTCAGCATCAGCTGATCATTTTTGCAGACGAAATTTATGACAAGGTGCTGTACGACGGCGCGACGCATACCTCACTGGCCTCACTGGCCGACGACGTGCTGTTCATCACCTTCAATGGCCTGTCCAAGAACTACCGATCCTGCGGCTATCGCGCCGGCTGGATGATTGTCTCCGGCGAGAAGAAGCATGCAAAAGATTACATCGAAGGTCTGAACATGCTGGCCTCGATGCGATTGTGCGCGAATGTGCCGGGGCAGTTCGCGATACAGACTGCGCTGGGCGGCTATCAGAGCATCAATGACCTCGTTGGTCCCGGCGGGCGTCTGCTCAAGCAGCGCGATTTGGCGCACAAACTGTTGACGGATATTCCCGGGGTGACTTGCGTCAAGCCCAAGTCAGCACTGTACATGTTCCCACGGCTTGATCCAAAGATGTACCCGATCGAGGACGACCAGCAGTTTGCCTACGACTTGTTGGCGGAGGAGCGGGTGCTGATCGTGCAGGGCACCGGCTTCAATTGCACGACTACGGACCATTTCCGCGTCGTATTCCTGCCAAACGTCGATGATCTGGCGGTCGCCATGGGCCGGATTGCCCATTTCCTCGACGGCTACCGCCGCCATCACGCGAGCTGAGTCATCTCCCGAATCACCCCCCCGAGACCAACGAGTTCTAGAAGCACTGAAGATGAAACCAATCAAAGTCGGCCTGATGGGCATAGGCACCGTGGGTGCCGGAACATTCACGGTACTGCAGCGCAACCAGGAAGAAATCCGCCGGCGCGCTGGCCGGGCGATTGAAATCGCGATGGTCGCGGATCTCGACACAGCGCGTGCGAAGGCGATCTGTGGGCCACAGGTGCAAGTGGTCAGTGATGCGTTTCAGGTCGTTGATAACCCGGACATTGATATCGTCATCGAGCTGATTGGTGGCTACGGGATCGCACGCGAGCTGGTAATGAAAGCCATCGCCAACGGCAAGCATGTCGTCACCGCCAACAAGGCTTTGCTCGCGACGCACGGCACCGAGATCTTCCGTGCAGCGCAAGAGCGCGGCGTGATGGTGGCTTTCGAGGCGGCAGTAGCCGGGGGTATTCCCATTATTAAGGCCTTGCGTGAAGGTCTGACCGCAAATCGCATTCAGTGGATTGCCGGCATCATCAATGGCACAACGAATTTCATTTTGTCCGAGATGCGCGACAAGGGACTGGATTTCGATGTCGTTCTCAAAGAAGCGCAGCGGCTAGGCTATGCTGAGTCAGATCCTACCTTCGATATCGAAGGTGTGGACGCTGCGCACAAGGCCACCATCATGTCTGCGATTGCCTTTGGCGTGCCCGTGCAGTTTGAGAAAGCCCATGTTGAAGGCATCACCAAATTGCAGGCCTCGGACATTCGCTATGCCGAACAGCTAGGCTACCGAATCAAGCTGCTAGGCATTGCGCGGCGTGCTGAAAAGGGTATCGAGCTTCGCGTGCACCCGACGCTGATACCTGCAAATCGCCTGATCGCGAATGTCGAGGGTGCAATGAACGCCGTACTGGTGCAGGGCGATGCGGTTGGTGCGACGCTTTACTACGGAAAAGGCGCCGGGGCAGAGCCAACCGCTTCTGCAGTGATCGCTGATCTCGTCGATATTACCCGTCTTGCGACTGCCGATCCGGAGCATCGTGTGCCTTATCTGGCGTTTCAGCCAGACGAAATGTCTGACACACCCATTCTGCCGATGGCCGAGGTCACGACCAGTTATTACTTGCGAATACGCGTGGCAGACAAGCTCGGCGTGGTCGCTGATGTGACACGCATACTCGCCGACTCGGCGATCTCGATTGATGCGATGCTGCAGAAAGAACCGGGCGAGGGCGAAACTCAGACCGATATCATCATCCTGACTCACCAGACGCAGGAAAAACAGGTGGACAAGGCCATCAATGCCATCGAAGGTTTGTCCACGGTCGTCGGTAAGGTGACCCGTATTCGGCTCGAAGAGCTCAGCTGATACCTGGCATGCGGTAGCTCAGCGTATCTCTGCGCAATGCATCAGCCAATTTTGTTAGCAGTTTGTTTCAGACTGTCCGAGATTTCCTTGACCAAGGCGCTGAACGTGGATGCCGTGATCGTATATTTAGCAATGTTGAACTGTAATTTCAACAGATCTGCCTGACTCACCTCGCCCCCGCTCTTGAGGTTTTCTAATTGGCTTTTAACATCGGTTTCCATGGAAGTGATGTTCGCGGAAGCAATTGTGTCAATGTTATTAAGATTGACTTTTTCAATGGTGTTTTTATTAGGATCGGCCAAAGTGTTCTCCTTGAGTTGACTTGGAAGAGGTTTAAATTTTCGATGCAATGTACATCTGCATCACGTGTTCAGCCGCTTGAACTGCCTCACTCGCGGCCATAATCTGTTGATAGGTGTCTGGTTGGTGCAGCTTTTGACGCTCCCTCGCAAGGCGTGCGCTGATGTCTGAGAGCCGTTGCATGATCGCTGCAGCAAATTCTCCCGTGTTGTCGGCTTCCAGCCATTCTTCCAGACCTAGCACGAGGCCTTCGGGCGCTTGCTTTTGCATGTCTACCTCGCTATCCGAAAACGCTCGCTTCCTTCAAAAATAATCTCGTTATCTTTGACGATTAACAGAGTATTCCCATTGATGTCACCTCCGCGGGTGATTCGGTCGCCAGACTCTGTCACTACGAAGGGCATTGCTCCACCGACAATCGTTTGCACCTGAACCGGGGGCTTACGCAGAGCCAACCGAAGGCTTGCTTTTACGGGCAATAATTTTCCGTATCGTTCGGTGTAATTGACAATCAAGGTTTCCCATCGCCGCATATCATCTTCATTGAGCGTTCCTCGCAGAATAAACTCGGGTTGCTTTTCGATGATCTGCATTTTTTTCAGCAAGCCAGCCTCGCTAAGCTGATCTTGCAAAAATTGTGGCAGATCCTCAGCAAGCATGATTGAAGAATTAATGCGTTTCAGGCCGGGCACGCCTGTAGATAGCAAATCCATGACAGACTCGCGCACGCTTTGCGAATTGACGGCACCTTCAAGTGAGAGGATCCCGCCATTGACACCCTCTACGCGCAGCTTTGCTCTGGCGGGGTCAATTTTTTCTGCGATGAGCTGGACAGCGGTTGCCATCATCTCTGCATCGACAAACAGCTCGAGTTTTGGAGCAGGGGTCACCTCGAGCAAAGCCTGCTGCAGTGTGCTTTTTGTGCGCTCGTCTGGTACAAAGCCTCTCACCAACACTTGTTGATCTCGAGTCGCGCTGATCTCAATAGAAGCGCCCACACCACTTGTGGCAACAATATCACGCACTTTGCGCAAGGAGGGAGGATCGGAGACCGGAGCCCGTGCTTGCACAAGCGCGGGTTGATGAGGTTGCGCGATGTGACCGTTCCAGAGCAAAGCGGCGATCACAATGATGATAACCATGCCGACTGACGCGCCGACTGAGAAGAATAGTTTTCTTGCACGACCCGTCCTGGCAACTACGGATGAACCCGTGGAAGGAGGATTCGTTGAAGCTGGTTCTATTGGCTCAGGATGCGCTGCAGGGGGAGCCAGGGGTAATACATCGGTCGGATTAGGCCACTCAGCTTCAACATCGTCAACCGAGATCCATATCCCACCAATTTCTATGGGCATTCCAAGATCAAGTTCGATGGTTTCCGTAATTTCATTGCCTTGCGTGTCGCAGATGCTTCCTTCAACCGGCGTTAGCGACGGCACTTCCCCATCAAAACTCAATCTGGCGTGCAGCGTTCGGATTTTGGGCCCACTCAGGATAATGCTGCAATCATCCCCGGCGCCCAAGTCATAGTCACCCGGTGCCAGCGTCAATCGGCTACCCGCCTGCGGGCCAAGCAACACTCGGAATTCTATTTGCTGCTGGAGCGTTTCAAGACTGGGTTCTAGTTTCATTGACGAAAGTGATGCCTTATTGATAATTTCGGTCTACAATGATCCAACGCTCATAGAGAAGCAGGACACCATGCCCATCCAATCGGAAGTCCGCGAACAAGTACTGATCGTGCGACCTATCGACAGTCTTAACAAAGTCTGTGCCACAGAATTTGAAGAATTCATCCAGAGCGAGATGGACGAGGGTTTTCGGCTAGTCGTTTTCGATTTTTCGCAACTCTCGCAGGTATCTAGCGAAGGGCTTCTTGTCATACTGAAGCTGATTAATGAGCTGCGTAAGATTGGTGGCGAAGTCATGGTTGCCGGATTGAATTCAAAAGTACGCGTGATATTTAACATAAGCGGTATATTCACACTTTTGGAAGAAAGCGAAGACGTAGACGCAGCAATAGCCAGACTGTTGGCACAACCGCGTCCGACTGCCGATGAAGAAGCGCCTGAGTAAGGATTGAGTGCTGTCAGAATCATATTTCTACCCTTGCGAGAGGTTGAATGTTTACCTCAGGCGTTAGCTCTTGATATGAAAGCACAGGAAGTTCATAGAGATCTTGCTCAATCAGCTTGCGCATATATCGCCGTATGTCCATCGATGTGAGCAAAACGGGTTTTTGTCGCGATTTGGAAAGGTCGCCAACTGTTGACTTGATATTTTCCAGTAATTGCCGAGAAATTCCCGGGTCAAGAGCAAGATATGATCCGCCTGACGTCTGCCGTACCGCGCTGCGAACGGCATCTTCGACGGCCGGAGCTAGCAGATACGCGGGAAGAATATTTTGAGCGGAAGAATGGCGGTGGCTGATATGCCGCTTCAGTGCTACTCGTACGTACTCAGTAAGCATCACACTGTCTTTTTCTTTTTGTCCCCATTCGATCAGCGCTTCCATGACTGCGCGAAGATTTCGCACAGAGACCTCCTCGTCAACTAATCGTTGCAGAATCTCTGCGATCTTATGGATGGGCATAACCCTCTGAACCTCTTTCGCCAGCTCTGGAAATTTTTCTTCCATGGTGGTGAGGAGCGCACGAGTTTCTTGAATGCCGATAAATTCAGCAGCATATTTTTTAAGTACCATCGCTATGTGATAAGACAATGCTTGAGTTGGCTCGAAAAAAGAAATGCCTCCGCTTGCAAGAGCCAACTTAAGCTGACTGCTCACCCAGAAAGTGGGAATGCCTGGTAAGAACTTCTTGTCCGATTCAAAGGGGATCGCCAACGATTGCAAGATATCCGGCGACTCATTGGCAATAATGTAATCTTCACGCAGCCGTCCCTGTGACACCGGAATCTCGGACACCATGATGAGATAAGTTTCATCAGGAATCGCTTCATTGAAGCGTAGATTAATGCCAGGAAAAATAATCCCAAGATCTTCAAACAGAGCTCTCCTGACTTTGGCAAGTTCATCATTGAGCGATGATGCCGAAAACGCCTTTTCAAGCTTGTTATTCATATCAACGAGTAAAGGGACGGTTGGGCTAAAGCTTTGCTCTTCCTTAACAGACTGTGCCTGGCCTGCCGAATCCTTTAATGTTGAAGAAATTGCCGGTACGGTCGTAATCTTGCCAGTTTTAGGATCGACAATTTGCTTTTCACCTTTGAAGAAGATGTAACCCACCACACCTACAACAACAGACAAAATAAGAAAAGTAACCGTAGGCATACCTGGAATAATGGCAAAGCCCAGCATCACTACCGACCCAATCAGAAAAGCTTTTGGCTGCGCAAGCAATTGAGAGCCAATATCGCTGCCGATATTCGATGGTCCGTCAGAGCCAGTGACTCGGGTGACAATCATGCCAGCACAGATTGACACAAACAGCGCAGGAATTTGCGAAATCAGGCCGTCACCGATGGTAAGAATCGAATAGATCTTGATCGATTCTGCGGCGGTCAAGCCCCGCTGAAGTACACCAATCATGATCCCTCCCAAGAGATTGACCGCAACGATAATGAGGCCAGCGATAGCATCGCCTTTCACAAATTTCATCGCGCCATCCATCGCGCCGTAAAGCTGACTCTCTTTCTGAACTACGTCACGTCTACGTCTGGCCTCATCCATGTCAATCGTGCCGGCACGGAGATCGCCATCAATAGACATTTGCTTACCCGGCATGGCATCCAGTGAAAATCGTGCCGCAACCTCAGCAACACGCTCGGATCCCTTCGTAATAACGACAAACTGAACAATGGTGAGAATGAGGAACACAACTAAACCAACAACCAAATTACCGCCAACAACAAAATTGCCAAATGTATAAATAATATGCCCGGCATCACCATTCAGCAGAATAAGTCGTGTAGTCGCGATGCCGATTGCCAGACGAAATAGCGTGGTGACAAGGAGTACCGAAGGGAACGACGAAAAAGCGAGCGGATTGGGAAGATACATTGCGACCATCAGCAGCGTCGCTGAGAGACACATATTTGCAGCAATCAAAGCATCCACCAGCCAAGTAGGCAGCGGAAGAATCATCATGAAAATGATGCACACGATTAATGTTGCAAGAACAAGATCGTTCCGTTTGACGATTTTTTGAATCGCCGACTGGACGTGAGCGGTAATCATCTCCATCCTGCCGACTCCTTATGCTTAGCTTTGCTTTTTAAGCGGATATGCATTCTCATGGCTTTGGCGGCTTCAGCGGGAAGTCTTGCATTTTGAAAAGCCTTGCTACGTAAAAACCAGAGCGTAGGATCAGACTCGAAAGCGCCGCGAATAACCTTGAGCTTGTCAAGAGCAGCTTCTGGTTGCTGGCAATGAATAAGAGAAAAAGCGAGTGGAAATACAACGAGTGGATCCTGTGGATACCACTCAAAAAGTAAGTCGTAAATCATGGCTGATTTCTCATATTTTTCTTGCTGTAAAAAAATGAAAGCCAATTGAATCAACAATTCTCGGTGTGATGGAGAGAGATCTTTCATAGAATCACCGTAAGCAGTTACGTCAGCCTTGAAAAAGAGCTGATCTGTAGTGCTGTAGGAGTTCAAGCAATTGTTTTTCATCATCAAGAATTTTGCTAACGCCACCTATTTTCCGAGCAAGACTTGGATTTTCTAAAACGATAGATCGGAGTGATAAACGTAACTCAGGGATAAGATATTCTCTATTTGAAAATTTCGAAAAAACTGAAAAAAAAATATTCGGAACAACTTGATTAATAAAAGAAAAATCAAAAGTTTTGATTGGAAATAAATCTTGAAGGCTTTCATGAAGGTTTAGGTGAGTGGAAAAAACCTCTTCATGATCAGGAAAATATAGAAGATCAATTTCCTTTCGGGTGACGCTATCAATTCCACTATTGGGAAAAATAAAAAAATCATTACGGTGAAGTGTTGTCATTAATTTATATAAAAGCTTGGATAAATCTTGAAGATAAAATTTCACACGTTGAAAATCTGTGGCAGATTCAAATCGAAGGTTCCATTACCTCAACCAATGGAACTGTAAAAAAAAGTTTGTTACGCAGAAGAGCAACAGCTTGAACAACGAGAATCGCGATTATCTTTCTTGTGTGAAACAAAGTCTCGCTAAAACTTGTCTCATTTACTAACCAATATCTAGGATTACAAAATGAGTGAATTGATCATCTTTCCTTCTTCAGTAGATGAATTCATTGCAGAAGGAAACTTGGGAACACAGAATACGATAAACCCTTTATTTAGAATTGCGGCTGCAAACATGCTTATGACAAGGGCTTTGCAAGCAGCGCTCAACGCGCAAACTGACGCGGTTCGGCTGCTAGCAAAAGAAACAGAAGAAGTGAGTAAATTAAAAGCAGATATCACTGCATTGTTCTCAAATACAAATGATCTGACCGCGAAACGGCCGTTTGCTAGAGATAACACTGAAGCAAAACGTCTACTGGACGCAATGCTAATCTACGGAGTGCCAGAAGAAGAACTGAGACCTTGGTTAAAGTCTTACAAAGACAATCCAAGTACCCGATTGCAGGTAAATGACAGCGATTTAAAAAAATTTAGTGGATACATCGATGCGTATTCTGATTCTCTAAATACGAGAAATTCAAAAGAACAACTTACACTTCAGTCGCTAACAAACAGATACACCCAGGCTGGGGAACAGGCATCCAATGTTCTGCAAAAAGATGCTCAATCGAAGGGTACGATCATCACGAATAGCCGGGGATTATCGTGATCGATCACGATCAGTCTAAAAAAAATGAAGAATTTCAGATTGAATTTATTACAGAAGCAATTGAGAGAGTAATTGCCGGTGAAAGTGTTGAAACTGCATTGCAAATAGATAAAAAAGTAACTGAATCTTTTTATTCAATTGGATATTCACTCTATCAACAATCAAATTATGAAGAAGCACTGCGTTATTTCAAATATTCAGTAATGCTGGACAACTATGAAGTTAAGTACTTAATCGCATATGCAAAATGCCTGAAAAATATTGGAGAACTTGATGAAGCGATTAGTTATTTGACGATCGCTCAGCTACTTTCTTCTAACGACCCAACGATTGCCTTAGTAATTTGCGAATGTCTTTTGAAGAAAAATCTAGTAGACGAGGCAGGGCAAATTTTAGAAATGATAGAAAGCCATTTCAAAAATTCTGAAGAGCATAAGCAGATAGTAGAGCTATCACGGGGTCTAAAAAAAATAGCCGATAACGAAACGATTAAAAATGGATTGATATAGAAAAAACTTCAAAGGAAGTAATATGAATACCTCAAATATATCTTTAACTCAAACCAACCCAATATCGATCACGAATTCAGGATCTGATTCGTCAATTTTATCTAAAGCAAACGAATTTGAATTAACTAATAATGCATTACTTCAAACCTCGTTGGCTATCCAGGCAAAATCAAATGATTCACTTGCAAATGCAATACGTCAGATGCAATTTGTGCTTTCGAAAAAAGACGGATTAGAAGCGCCGACAATTGATCTTCTGGATGCAGTAGATACCATGATGTCAGTTTTAAACAGTAACTATGCCTTAAATATAAAATCAGAACAAAATCAATTGGCTTCAAGTGAAAAGCAAGGAAGAATAATAAACAATAACAAAATGGTTGAATTAAAAAAATATTTGGCTGAGCAAGCAAAATCTCTCGAAGCGCAGAAAACTCAATCAAAATCAGATAATGCGAGTTTTGGTATTGGTATACTTTGTTTTCTCGCAGGTGCATTAGCCACAGCACTCACGATTATGTCAGGAGGTGCATTGATTCCACTGATTGCGTCGGTAGTTGGAACTGTTATCAGTGCGGGCATGCTTGGATCTTCAATAGCAGATAAAGTGTTTCAAGAAACAAAGGCAACAGAACAAGACGTATTTGGGAATACCCGGCAGAAAAGTGGTTCGTTAGGTCGATTATTTGTTCTCATTGCGGAAGCCGCATTTAAATCCTCAAATCAAGATGTCAGCAAGATGTCAGAGTCTGACAAAAAAAAGTTCTCTGCCATGACAGAAAAATTAGAACAAGGCGTAAATGTGGGCATGATGGTGGTGAGCGTGGCAGTGGCGATTGTTGGTTTGGGTGTCACTTTTATACCTTTGCTGGCTCAGAAACTACCTATGCTCGCAAATGCAGCAAAGGAAATTACGAAATTTACGATTAAAGGTTACGAAGGTCTTGCAAAAGCGCAAGTGACATTTGCAAAAGCGATTACAGAAGCCTGTGAATTTGGTCTTCAACTGGGATCTTCAAGCGCTGATGCTGTCAGCGCTTCTTATGGGATACAGCTTGCAGATACAAGTTTTGCAATGAAACAAGCCGACAATAAATTGAACTATCTAGAAGCGATAAATCAACAAATTCAATTATTTCAGAATTTAGCAATGCAGAAGATGAAAAGAGTTTCCGAGGACTTTGAATCGGATACTGAATCTATTACTTCTCTTGCGAAGCAAATTTTTGAATATCAATCAAGACAAATAAATACGATATAAATTTGCAGTTACCGTGAAAAGGAAAAATTATGCCATCCCCTGCCATTGGAATTTCAAGCGAGCTTCAATACGAAGTTAACGAATTTTTTTTTCAAGCGAGTAACAAGCAGTTGCAAAACAGAGACGCGGTATTGTCTAAACAATCAAGCGTTCTGCTCGGCAAATTACAGCTTACCAAGATGAGTCCTATTAGCTTAGCGGAACGGGAACTTATTGACTCGTTGATTGCAAAAATTACCACTGCTTCCCAATCGTTGGCATGGGAAGAACTTCCAAAGCCAGAATTCTTAACACTTGCTCTTAAAAATCTTGCCGAGGTTACTGCTGCATTACAGCTGGTTCTTGAAAATTTTTTGCCTGATATTTTGGACGTGATGAAAGAGCTTATCGCTATAAACGGAAAACAACAACTTCAAAAAATGCGAGAGGCATTGTTCAATTTCACAAATCAAGTTCTAGCAGCTCAGGCGCAATTTTCGGAAACTGCAGCAGCAAACCAAAAGCAAAAAGAAGCAGATTTGGTCCAAGCTGGTTTCCAGCTGGGAGGTGCTGTAATAAACATAGCTTCATCATCTTATGGTGTTGGGATGTCAAAATCTGTTATAAAAAGTTCACGTGATCAGTTAAACCAATTGAAGATATGTCAAGCACAAAAATTAAAAGCAAAAACTGACATAAAACAATTTCAAGAACAGTTAGAAGATGTTAAAAAGCAACGGCTGGCGGACCCGACAGGGACAAAAAAAAATGCTATAGATCAGGAAGAAGAAAAAATACTTGATGGATTGACTTTAGCAAAAGAAAGTTTAAAAAATGCCACACTGAAAGAGAAGAAAATATTTCATAAATTAGAGCACTTGAATAAGAAGAGTTCACTGATTCAATCGGCCTCTCAGCTTATAGGTGCATTTTCTGGAGTGGCTAATGCCGCCGGCGGTTTTGGAAGTGCGCAACTAAAAGCAGAATCATCTAAAGCTTCACTTGACTCGCAAAAAGATGAATTTTTTAAGAATTTGTCGCAGAATTTTAGTCAGGACGCAATTGATCGTTATCGTGCAATAAAAGACGCGATTGATTCAGCGCTGCAAGCGGTGCGCACAATTATGCAAGCCATTGATTCCTCAATTTCAAAATCAGTTTAAGTATGAATGACTTCGACTTGCCGTCTGAGCCTAGCAACTTTATTGAAACAGAGATTTTTGATTTTGAAAATATTTTTTTAGCGTTAAAAGAAAAAATTGACAGTCTTCCTTGTGCAGCGCGTTTGACTGATCACGAAATTGAACTTATTTACAGTCTTGCTTATTCATTCTTCCAGCAGGGAAAAATTGAAAAAGCTCATTCGATATTTCAAGTATTAGTCTTCTATAGACCAACAGATCTTCGATTTTTAGAAGCATTAGCTATAAGCAGCAAAAAAATTGGGGACTTTGAAAATGCATCATTGAATTTCATGTTGCTTTTTCTTAACAGCCCAAATGATCTGAAATTTGCTCAGCATGTGGCTGAATGTCTTTCCGCAGATGGTAATGAAGAGCTTGCGTTAGAAGTCCTGGATAACATCAGTAAGTCTCAGTCAATTGATCTTAAAGAAAACGAACTAGTTAGTGTTCGTTGTGAATTGCTCAAAACTATGCTGCAAAACAATACTCATGCTGGCAATAACAAACTCAACTGAACTTAAAGACTATCTGTTGTCGGAAGACGATTATCAAATACTCTACGAAATAGCATTTTTTTCTTTAACAAAAGGAATTTTCAATATTGCAGAAGCAATATTCAATAATTTGCACACCTTGCGCCGGGATGAGCCTGTTGTATTTATCGGGCTCGCCATGACGAAACTAATGGCCGGATGCAATGTTGAAGCTGAAAACATATTGCTGTCAGCGCTAAGCGAAGTCAGAAATAGGAAAGATGAAATCTATTTGTATTTGGCTCTCTGTTATTTTATTGGAGAAAAGTATATTGAAGCGCAAAAAACTATTCAAAATCTCTTGAATAATCATGTTTTGACTGAAAGCCATATTCGACTTGCTGCGGCGCTCCAAAAAAAATGTAGATCGATTGTGGAAAATAAATGATGTGATTAAAGATGGTTCGTTTTGGTTCATCAAAATACCATTGCCACTGTTTCGAAAGGAATTGATAGTAATTATGGAAAATATAATGAACGTTTTGATGACCAAACTCGACATTATCGATAAAGCTCATCAGAACCAAATTGACCTGCCTGTGCTATTGCCTGAAAACACTGAAAACGGTACACGATTAGCTGACCTTATATCAACATTAGAGCAAGGGCCAGTTTATTCAATACCTCAAGCAAACACGTCAGTGGAAGAGTTAAGAAAAGGCAATACGCTTGGAGATGCCATTCTTCGCCGGATGGATAGCTTGGGTTCAGATTTTCGTAAAAAAGTAGACCATATTCAAGAAATGCTCAAAGTCGCACCTGGCACTTACTCGACTCACCAAATGTTGCAACTTCAAATGGAAATCTCTCTTGTATCGATTGAAGTTGAAGTGGTTGGAAAAGGTGTTCAAAAAGCAGTGCAGCATGCAGATCAGTTAACAAAACTGAATTAGGCAGACCCTGTGAAACAAAAAAATTTAGCTTTTTTCATTATCTGCCTCGCGACCGCCTTCGCGTTGATTTCTTGCACAGGAAGAGTTGAGCTAATGCAGGGAGTTACCGAGAGTGAGGCAAATGAAGCCTTAGCGGCTTTGTTGGAGTCTGGAATCACGGCGAGTAAACTGCCTGGCAAAGAAGGTACGGTAGGTATTGAGGTTGGATCTGCTGATGTGGCGAGAGCGATTTCGATACTAAAAAGTGAAGGCCTTCCTCGCGAGCGTTACGCGAAAATGGGCGAGGTATTTAAAAAAGAAGGACTGATTTCCTCACCACTTGAGGAAAGAGCACGATATCTTTGGGCGTTATCGCAAGAACTTTCCGCAACGATATCCCAGATTGATGGTGTTATTAAAGCTAGGGTTCACGTTGTCCTTCCAGAACGCGGTGCAGCTGGTGATCCCTCTCTACCTTCCTCAGCCGCTGTTTTTATTAAGCATAAAGCAGGGATCAACATTGATGAGTCGGTTGCGCAGGTAAAGAGATTGGTGGCAAACAGCATTACGGGCCTGTCTGCTGACAAAGTTACCGTCATCCTATTGCCGTCTGGTCAAAAATTACACCACGAACCGGCGGTAACCCAACAGGACACCACGCAAAAAATTCTGAATTCTGCTTCAGAGAACGTAATCGTAGATTCGCCTCAACAGAGCCAACAGAAAAGTTGGTATTCACACGTACTTGCTATGCCAGTCTGGCTGCTGAGCATGGTAGGTGCATTATTGTCATTGATTATATTTTCAGTCTGGCTATTTCCGAGGATAACTAAATTAGTGTCCTCGCTCAGAATTAAGTACATCAAAAAAGCTGCTCAATCGGTCGAAAAATCGTCAGATGAGTGAAAACGCATCTCTACTTGCTTTGCTTTCAAACCTCGTCTCGGAAAAACGGATTGTATTTCATCATTTATTTGAATTTAATTATCTTCCTGCGTCATACATTCATCCGAGTCGTAAACATCTTTTTTTCGACGGAATGCTGAGCGACCGGGCTTGGACACATTCACAAGCTTGGCCGAAGCTGTCCCGGCAGATGTTGGAGTATCTTAATCTGCATAAGACATGTTCATTTGATGTAAGTTCAATTGAATCAATGTATTTTCTTCTTCCTTTACCGAATTTTCGTAATCTAGCGCGTCATATTGGCGCGATCATGATTGGGTCATCCATACGATTAAGTCTTGGGAGAGAGGATGTTCTTGAATGGAAAAAAAAATTAGGAGACGAGGTATTTTCATTTGTTATGAATTGTGGAACTTTATTCCCAGAAAAGTATATTGATCTAAAACTAGATCGAATGAACGATATTGAAAGAATCGGCGGGAGCCTGATACTTTCGGCGATTCGCGATCTTCCTGAACATATACTTGGAAGGGCATTGCTGAAATTTCATATTGATGCAACTGATTTAAAGGTAGATAAAAAAGCAGCTAAAAATCTCACAAATTCAGTTTTATTTCTCTTGGAGCGTGAATGGCATTCATTGTTTCTTACAAACGCATTGGTCCCAGAATTGACACATCATTGAAGATCATAAAATCTCGAGATGTCGTTGCTTTTAAAGAGGCTGGTGAAATTGTTGCCACTGCAAATGAACAAAAAGAGGTAATCATCAAGGCCGCAGTTGCTGCATTTATTCGAGAACAACAAAGAGGTTTCAAAGCGGGATTTGAACAAGCTCAGCAGGAGCAATCCATGCACATGCTTGATATTGTTACCAGGACAGTTGAGTATTTTGGCAAGATTGAGTCAAAAATGGTGAGCTTGGTAATCGATTCGATCAAAAAAATGATTGGAGAAATGGACCAAGAAGAGAAAATAATCAAAATTGTAAAAAACACTTTATTTGACATCAGATCACGGTCAGAAGTAAATATAAGAGTAAACCAAAATAATTCGATTATCCTAAAAGGCGAATTGGAAAACTTTAAAAAAAATTTTCCGTCAATAAAAAATATGGAAATTATTGAAGATTCGTCTTTATCGCCTGATGCTTGTGTTATTGAGACAGAGCTTGGGAAAGTAGAGGCAAGTTTATCTGGGCAAATCGAAGCATTGCGAAATGCTTTTGAGAGAAAATTTGGGATAGAACAGGGGAAAAAATACCCAAATGTAAATTAAAACGTGTTTTCTAATTGAACTAGATGTTTGTAAGAGTTACAGACTTCGGTGCTTGTTTTGATTTCTCAAAAAATAGTAAATGACTGGGCTGACTAATAATATTTGACTAATCTAAAAAATGTCTGATCCTAGACTTTCCATTGATTTAACACATGATTTTACTTAAAAGTTAAGGCTTGAATTTATAAAAATGCTTGTAGTTGATTGTTTCGAAAAAATAATGGCTTAATGAATATGATTTGGCGTAAACGATTTACTGATTGTTGTGAGGCAATCTACCGCGAAATGGGCTTTTCACCACCGGAAATGACTCATGACGACCTGCTGCCATTGGGTATGGAGCTTGAATATGCTGGTTTGCAATTCGAATTGGTTCATTTTCCGTCCGAACTTCCCGATCGAGTACTGGTAAGTGTTTCCCTAGTAAATCTCCCTGAGGATAATTTGCTTGCGGGATTAAAAAATATATTGAAAAAAAACTTAACGCTGGTTCGTGCACATTCTTTCGTTTTTGGGCTCAACTCAGACAACACTGCTTTGAAATGTCTTTATTATGAGGAGCTTGATCAATGCAATCATCTGCATTGGCTTGAACGTATGACCGAAGTTGCTAAAAATTCCGTTGAAATAAAAAATAATTGTTTTGATTTAAGAAAATATAATCTTATGCTTGGTAGAAACAATCAAATTCCAAGCTTGGCTTAAGTGATGCGTGCACGATTATTATGTCTGATTCGCGAAAAAAATTCATTTATCTGCTTGGCGAAATGCGATCGTTATTGGGATATTCGCTTCGGGAAGAGGATCTCTCTCCAGAAGAAGATCTTGCGATGGAAATGAATTACGGAGGGTTTCAATTCTCTGTTGTTCATTCAGTCAAGAATTCTCCAAAAAAAATGTTAATCGAGTGCGTATTTGGCCAAATTCCATTGGAAAGCGAAGAAAAAATATTAATTAATCTGCTTGAAATGAATTGTGCGCTTGCGGAAATAGACGGTTCAGTATTCTGCCTTGACCAAGATTCTGACGAATTAATATATACGATTGCTCTCGATATGAATTTGCAAAGCGCTGAAACCGTCTTAAGAAAAATGACTGAAATTGTGTGGCATGGTCGTCGTTGGTTAAAGAACAATTTTTTAAATAATCAAGACGAATTAAAAAATCCAGCTTTGGAAATTGGAATTCTCGCGTAAACTAAAATTCGTTGACAATGAATACTTCACAAAAAATAGATAAGTCTCCAAATATTCATTTGGACGTTGAATACACAAAAGATGATTCGGTTCATTTAATTCAAGCAAATGCTACGATAAAGCTTTTTGAAGGTTTGAAAGCTAATGTAAAAAAAAGTCATCACAAAGATGAATGGAAGAAAAGTAGCGAATTGATTGACTTGACTTTGGCTGAAGTAGAGGCATTACTTTTACATCTAGATAGTTTGATTTCAGAAATTAATCAAGCATTAGGGATTGATCAGAATTCAATTGGTATCCCCGATATTAAAAAAAATTTTAGTGGTTTAGCCATTGCTTTGAAGAAGATGAACGAGAATATCGATAATCACGAGAAACGCCTAAATAGTCTTTCCTTTTCGTTAAATGTTAACGAAAAGGAAAATCTTAAAAAACAAATTGAAGAAGAAAAGAAGCAAGTGGCAGAGTTAACAAGAAGATTTAAAGAACTAGCTTCAGTCGGTGGTAATGATGCTTCAAATATGAGTGCCAGGATGTCGCTCGAGGAAGATTTCGACGATTCAGAAAACTTTACATCATGACAGTGCTAAGGTGAAGTTATCTTCTTTGACGCTTTACCCAACGGTATTTCTAAAACTACCGTTTAGGGCGATGATGTTAGTTACGCCGTAATCGCCAAGAAGGCATCCAGAAAAAGAAATTCGCCCCAAGACTTTCTGCAGGGGTATCGTGACCACGTGTCGTTGTGTCAAAGCTGACTTTGTTACTTTTTCAACTGCACGGTTTCCGCAACGCAGCGCGTAAAATTTCTTACGGCGCGTAAATCTTCTTTTCGTCGTGCTCTTTACCACTCAATTGCCCAACCGGAATTGCAAGCTCTGTGGGCGAGGTGAAAGTCTTGATCTGTTCTTCATTTCCCTGTCTCGCGTTGCCGTATTTTTAAGTTAATTCAACTTTTGCGTTATTGTATTCAAAGAATATAAAATCTCTTCGCCTTGCGTTTTGTCATCTGGCGATAGAATTTTATTACTTTCTAATGACCCTATCATTTTTTGGTTACGAAAATTAGCGCAGGATTTTTTACAGCTAATGAAAGCGATACGAAAATCTCACTGGATTATTGTTATTCAGCCACGTTCGAAAAAATATATTCAATTTAAGTTTCAGGATTGAATTCCTCTAAAAAACTTATCGCTTGTTCGATTGTATTCAAATTAAAATTCCTCTCAAGAATTCGAATTGAAGAAATAAGCTTATTTTCAATAATTGAGTTTTGAAAGCTCAGTTGTGGGGTAATTTCAAAGTGTGCATATTCAAGTAATCGTTTGATTTTCTCAAGAGAGAGATATTGAATTTCTCTTGTTTTGGATATTATTATTTCTCTAATGGGGAGGTTATCTAAATAAGTAAAGCTTATAAGTATGTTTTCACCAATTATTAATTTCAGGCTATTCTTTCCATCTATTTTTAGATCTTGAAAGCCAATATTTCTCCCAAATTCTCTGATTGCATGGTTTACGAAGTCAATCAATTTTCACCTCCATAGATTGCAGATTCTTCTTTTTCGATAGCTGATTCAATGGCATTTTGCGCTGCATCAATTAAAGCACTCCGCGATTCTGTATCGAGCATAACTTTAATGGGTAGTTCTCTTAGAATTTGCTTCAATCCATTGAGAAAGTAAATGGTTGGACCGCCATCTGGAACATTGTGTTCGACACTCAATTTTTCAAATTGGAGTGAAGAAATCCAACCGCCAGATATTATCTTTGTCACTGAGAGTAATAGTTTTTTCTGGTCAATGTTTATTGGATGATGATTCTTGGAATGATAAATTCGCTCAAGTCCTGTACATAACTTATTTGTCATCTCAATCAATGTTGATGAAATATGCATATATGATATTTCCGATAGCAATGATTCGAGCTTTATTTTTTCTATTGATCGATTGTCTTCCGCAAGGTCTTCCGCTAAGGCTTGCTTTAATTTCGGAAGAATATTGACGAGCTCAGTCAAGTTGTAATGTTTTAGTAGCTTGCTGAATATATCGCTGAAACTTGTAGTCTCACTGATGACATCGTTATACCCATCCTGAAAACGCTCTACCTCACCTGTCTTGAGTGCAGCTCCTAGAGAATTTATTGCTCCGCGCAGAGTTGTTGTGTGTTGGCACTCAAGATCACGGATCGCATCTTGAACTTTTTCTTTAAGTATTTCTTTTGTAGATTTATCGAGAACCGGAAGATTCTGTGCTTGTTTGAGCTTTGCTTCCAACTGGTCTGGATGGAAGCGAAGAGTTGACATCATCTGTTTAAGTTGATTTTGTTCTTCTTCTTTGGTTGGCAGACCGCTTATCCCACTCAGTAAAGAGGACAGTTGTTCGGTATCATCTCCTGCATCCTGTAGTTTTTTTGCGAGGTCCTTTAGGTCATCTGATATATCAGCTTGGGGGGTAAGTAAGCTTATATACTGGCTTTCATCACCAGATAGGGCGCGTGAAAGTAGTTGTAGACTCATATACTGCTGTATCAGACTGCTTATGTTCTGCTGAGCCTGCGGAGGTTTTTCGTTCTGCAGTAATTTCTTGAGAATCTCCTGCGCCCGGGAAGTGATTCGTTCTGAGGCACCTGTCGCCTTCCCGTAAGATTTGATCTGTTCCAGATTAAAAGACTTACTCGATACTTCGGTTTGAAGGCTTCTTTGTCTCAGAGCAATGTTCTCTATATTCGAAGATAAACCCAGAGCACTCCGGTAGCGATCGGAGAGTATCTGGTCATCAACGTCTGCCTTTGCTTCGATGAGCCTCACCGACAGGCCTTTTCTTTGTCCTGATGGTTCTACGTTTCGTCCAAAATTGGTTTGATCTGCGCCCTGATTTAATTTCCGAAGTTCATTGTATTCAGCTTTCATGAATGTTCCTAGATTTCTGTATGTAAAGTTGCAATTCAAATTTTTGTTACTTAAAAAATTGATGAGTTCCTAAGATTGCGTGATGGAACAAAGTCTACATAGGCAGTTACCAAGCTTGATGTAAACAGCCGAATTCTTTTTTTCCAGAAACAATTTACGAAAGAGATTGGTGTATTAAAGGCTTATCCGAGTTTCTATGTTTGCTGAAATAATATACATATAAAACATATATTTTCCCCTAATGCAGGTTGATCAAAAATGCAAAATGACAAGGCTTTTGAGGAATCTGAAAAAATTCTCAGGCAGGCTCAAAAAGTGATTAACGAAGCAAATCGCGCGATTGAAAAAACTGAGTCCTATTTTCGAACTCATGATATTTCATCCGAGCAACTTATTCGGTACTTAGAAAGTTTTGGAAACGATGAGTTTCATAAATTATTTCAATCCACATTAGACGATGTAATCCGAGAAGCAAGGGAAAATGCTGGGAAAGAAGTAACTTTTTCGTCCAAACCTTTTGATAGCTCCAGAAAGACAACGAGATTTAAAAAATTAGTATAAAAGACTCTTTAGGATTAAATAATTATTTGAGGAGACACTATTATGGACAGCGTGATTGTTAATTCATTAGCTTCTCAAATAAATAGCCCCATAATTGCAAGGAATGAATTTGAAGGAATTCTTGCAAATGCTGAAGATGCAATATCAATCATAAATAAATTGCTTTCAGATTTTTCTTTATCTGCAATTGAAAAATTAAAGATTGATGCCGAGAGTTCTGGTGGTTTCGTAAATGAATTAGAACGATCCAGATCTCTTCTTTCTTCCGTGCTTTTAGCAAATTCCAGGCCCGTTCAACAAGTGACAGTAGAAAGCCTGAAATCTGCAAAGGGAAACGTAAATCTTGTGTCTGAAATATTTCATGATTCTTCTTTGCGACTTGGTTCTTCTTTTGAGGAATCTCAAATTATGCTTGAGCGTTTACGCAATATTGGTTTAACTATAATTGCCGATATAAAAGTACCCCTGCTTCAATCTCATTTCGACAAGGATAATAAAATTTCTGGTGAGTCGCTAAGATTTATTAGTGTTGACGAGATGGAAGAATTGCAAAACAAATTGAATGGTTCGCCTTCAAAAGATTTTTCTGGTGCAATTGAATTTCGGGAGCAATTCAGTGGAGGAAATTATTCAATTTCTACGTTATTTATAAATGAAAAAAATTATGAAATTTCAAGAGAAATGTTCGATCAATCTGTATTCTCTATAAATATTTTAATAAGCAAATTGAATACTGATTTTGCCAAGTCAATTTCAGTCATCTCGACTACTTTGCAAAAAATTGAAGAATCAAAAGCAGTTATAGAAGATCTTGTAAAGAACAATACATCTGAGATTAGAAAAATAATTGAACAGAAAATTTATGACACATTATTTGCAATGGAAAAGACTCGTTTTTCACTTTTGGAGATCAGGAGGCGTCAAATTCCTGCTTCAAGAGATGCTTTAACAAAGATCGAAGATAATTTTATTGCGGCAGGAATAGCAAGTAATTCTACCGACGCCGTATTTCCAGTAGAGGAAACAAAAAACCCATTTTTGAATCAAAAAAAGTTTGTCCCTGATGATGGATTTAAAAAAATAAATAAAGAGCAATAATCTCAAATAGTTCATGAAAGGTTTGCCTCTCGTGCCCTAAAAACATTGCATATTTATCATGTCATTGCATCATTTCGATTACATCACCGACATGCTTCGTTCTGCAGTGGCAGAAGCCAAGACGGTTAGTGTGCGCGGTCGCGTAATACAAGTAACAGGAACTATTATCAAAGCGGTAGTACCAGTTGTAAAAATTGGCGAGATATGTCATCTGAAAAGTCCTGGGATGTCCGTACCACTCGCTGCCGAGGTGGTGGGGTTTTCTCAAGGCGCTGCGTTGATGATGCCGATGGGAGATATGCAAGGTATCTCCTCTGAGACGGAGGTTCTTCCAAGCGGAAACGTACACGCAGTTAAGGTAGGTAATTCCCTGCTTGGAAGGGTTCTTGATGGAATGGGGGAGCCTTTGGACTCTGCATCTCGAGGCCCACTCCTTGGTACTAGATACTATCCGGTTATTACTGGGGCACCCGATCCTCTGAAACGTCGAGTAATTAGTCAGCCACTGTCGCTTGGAATCAAGGCCATTGACGGTCTGCTCACTGTCGGCGAGGGACAGCGCTTGGGGGTTTTCGCCGCCGCGGGTGGCGGAAAATCTACGCTCATGGCAATGCTTGTCAAAGGTGCTGATGTTGACGTGACAGTTGTTGCTTTGATTGGCGAACGGGGGCGGGAGGTCCGGGAGTTTTTGGAGCATGAGCTGGGAGAAGAAGGACGAAAAAGGGCTGTTATTGTTTGCGCGACGTCGGATAAGTCCTCGATGGAGAGGTCAAAAGCGGCTTATGTGGCGACAGCCATTGCAGAGTATTTCAGGGATCAAGGTAAGCGGGTTTTATTTCTGATGGATTCCGTAACCCGATTTGCAAGGGCTCAGCGTGAGATAGGATTGGCGGCCGGTGAACCTCCAACGAGACGTGGATTTCCACCGAGTGTCTTTGCAACTTTGCCTCGACTGATGGAACGTGTTGGTATGGGGCACAAGGGTTCCATTACAGCCTTGTATACGGTGCTTGTGGAGGGCGATGACATGACTGAGCCTATCGCTGACGAGACACGCTCCATTCTTGATGGCCATATTATTCTGTCAAGAAAACTCGCATCAGCCAACCATTATCCAGCTATTGACATTCTGTCGTCGGTTTCAAGAGTGATGAATATGGTCGCTTCGACCGAGCACAAGCAGATTGCCGGTAAAGTTAGGGAATTAATGGCCAAATATTATGAAATCGAATTATTGGTAAAGATCGGTGAATACAAGCGAGGATCTGATTCGCTAGCAGATGAGGCTATCGATAAGATTGAGAAAATTCGTGAATTTCTCAAACAAAAAACCGACGAATTCCATGAATTTGAAGAGACTATTCACCAGATGAAGCAGTTGGTATTTTGAATTCGATGGCGTTTGCTAAATCTTCTTTCGGGGAAATCTTTCCTTGCCTTTTCAGAAAGGGGAGGTAAATTTTTTTATGGGGATAGTTAATAAACTTATAACAATAAAGAGATTTAGAGAGGAAAAGGCTGAAATCGAATTGTTAAAAGCAAAGCAAGATTTCCTTTTGAAGGAAAGCGCTTATCTGAATGAGCGCCAAAAATTATCTGAGTTCGTCATTGCTTGTGAGCGCAGAGAAAAGGAGATGTATGCCGAACTCTATAAAAAGCTGGTTTTTCAAAAAGATATTGATGACGTTCTATTTAATATTCAGCAAATGAAAGACGAAACAGAATCTCTAAAAGAGAAAGTTAACTCTGCGCGAGAAGAAAAAGAGATGGCCTATTCCTATCTAGGGGAGGCAAAAATAGCGCACCAAGAAGCTATCCGAATGCGTGAAAAATTTGAGGAAATACGCACAATACATGAACAAGAAAGAGAGATCGAATTATTGAGGATAGAGGATGTAGAAATGGAGGAGGCTGGAACGGCAAAGTTCTTCCAGGGCGAGACTACAACATGAGGCCGAATAATTGGAGGTTCGATTGTCGAAAAATACAAAGGTTTTAGTCGATTATGGTGCCGTTAGTATAGACACGGGAATTCTTGTGTATGACGCAAGCGCACAGGAGGTCTGTGCGCGGGATGTTGAGCGGCTAAACAATATTTTAATTTGTGGGAAGCGTCCTGCAGACAATAACCTTCATCTATTAGAAGAAAAAATAGCAGGGAAAATCTGCTTTGACGATAAATCATTTTTAGATAAATTTTGTAATCAAATTTTTATTCACTTATCAAAATCAATTGCGGAAACAGAAAATAAAATACAATTTTCTGTTGATGATGAGATTTTTCATGGCATTTCCTTTGCAGCCCAGGAATCCTGCGATGCTATTTACTTGGAAATAAATATAAATAATAAATTGCTCCTAGAAAAAGTTTCCAGAATATTGCCTCTGGTCTCAGATGAGTTATCGATTTTTTTAGAAAAGCCGGTAGTAATCAGTCTCTTAAGCCCAGCGCAGCAAGAGACTTTCTTTTGAGATATAAGAAATGATAGCGATTTCAAAAGAAATATCTGGTGTATTAGGGAAAAAAATTAATACGCCAATATTGAAAAAAATTTCCAGTGAGTCTGTTTTTCATTTGCGTAATATTTTTACAAGACGCATTCCGATAGTTTGTAATTCTGCTTCCTCAAGTTGGAAGATTAGCCATTCAAATATAAATAGTTTTCGTCCACAACAAAAGCAACTCGTCTTTGATTGGGGTGGTGCTAGTTGCGTATTTAGACTTAATCACTCTTCATATGAAAATTTTGTATGTGACGTGCTTGGCATTGATTATGTTCCATCATTTAATGACGAAGTAAGCTCGGCATTATTCGAAATAGCTATTTCGGATTTTATAAATGTATTTCAAAAAAGCACAAGAAAACGATTTGTGCTGATTAGCTCTGGATTTGGAAATCTCCCTGATTGGGCTTTATATGGAGCCATGATTTCCTTTGACAATGGCGCATCTGAAACTCACGTCGAATGCTGGACCGACGATATTGGAATAGGTTTTTTTTCGATCGCCGTCAAGGAAGTAGAAAAATGTGAAGACTTTCCAGAATTCTTAAATTATGTGCCAGTGTACATAAATTTTCGGGCCGGATACACATCGGTTCCTTTGTCCTTAATAAGGACTATCGAAAAACACGATGTTATTGTGTTTGACGAAAATTTTATTTCTGATGGCGGCTCGATTGCCGTTCTTATTTCGAAATCGCATGGGTTTTCCGGAAAATTAGAAGGTTCAACAATTGTGGTTTCTGAAGAAATAAAAAAAATTATGCGAGATGATGCTGAAATGAGTGATGACGATGATGTGACATCAATTGATGATCTCGAAATTCGATTGGACTTCGACCTCGGTGAAAGGACGGTGTCTCTTTCTGAATTGAGGTTGATTTCTCCTGGCTATGTGTTTGATCTAGGGCGGGATTTGCGAAAATCCGTTGTAATCAAGGCAAATGGAAAGGCTATCGGACACGGTGAGCTGGTTGACATTGATGGTATATCCGGAGTCTCTGTGCTGTCTTTTAATGGAAATTCAAACTGAAATAGAAATTTATTAAAAGGATTACGAAATGAAAGCAATTGATCCTGTAGCGCTTGCCTTCGCGCTTGGGATATTTGCACTGTTGCCGCTTCTCTTGGTGACGACAACAGCGTTTCTGAAGATTTCCATTGTCCTTTCGTTAGTCAGAAATGCTCTTGGCGTTCAGCAAGCTCCTCCAAATATTGCTATCTACGCGCTTTCTATGCTTTTAGCGATGTATATCATGGCGCCTATAGGGTATCAAATAGCAAATGTAGTAACCACAGAGCAAGATGCAACTCTCTCAGTAAAAGCTTTGCTCAACATCGCTAAAAAAAGTGCGGATCCAGTCAGAGAGTTTTTAGTTGCTAATAGTAAATTCGAGCAGAGAGAATTTTTTTTAACTACTGCTAAAAAACTTTGGCCGCCTGAGCTTTCGGCGGATGCTAGTCAAAGAGATTTATTGATTGTTACGCCGGCTTTTGTTGTTTCAGAACTTACCTCGGCATTTGAAATTGGATTTTTACTTTTCCTCCCTTTTATAGTAATTGATCTGGTCGTATCAAACATACTTATGGCGATGGGCATGATGATGGTATCACCAGTAACTATTTCGTTGCCCTTGAAGTTATTCTTGTTTGTGATGATCGATGGATGGTCGAAGCTTATCCATGGACTAGTTCAAACATATCTCCGATGAGAGAATTCACATCATGCAAATTCAAGACTTAGTCACCAGCATCATCCAGGCAATGCTCCTTGTGCTCTGGCTTTCAATGCCACCGATTGTCGTTGCATCTGTTGTCGGAATTCTCTTCAGCTTAATTCAGGCATTAACGCAAATTCAGGAACAAACTTTATCTTTTGGCGTAAAGCTAATTGCTGTTGGAGCGACGCTATATCTTACTGCGCGCTGGATTGGCGGCGAAATGTATAACTATGCACAATCACTCTTCGATATGTTTCCGCAAATAATAAAGTGATATGGAGTATTCGCTTTTTCAATACCCATTTTCATGGCTCACAGCGAGTTTTTTTGCATTGCCAAGAGTACTTTCTATCTTATCTATATTGCCCTTATTTAGTCGGCAGGCATTACCCGGCCTTTTGAGAATAGGTGTTGCTTTTAGTATTTCTATTTTTCTTATTCCTGGCATCGAGGGTGAATTGGCCCAAGTTCAGCGATCCGGAACCGCTCTGTTTATCGTTATTTTAAAAGAAGTCATTGTCGGATTTTTGATTGGTTTTATTCTTTCGTTGCCTTTGTGGGCTTTGGAAATCATGGGTGTTTTTGTTGATAATCAAAGGGGTGCCGGGATAGCATCTTCAATCAACCCCTTGACCGGTCACGATTCTTCTCCGCTAGGAGATTTATTTAGTCATGCGGCCGTCGTCTTGCTCATTATAAATGGTGGATTTCTCTCAATCTTAGGCATGATTTATGAAAGCTATTCACTCTGGCCGATATTTAACTTACTTCCGGAATTCAGTGAGAAAACTCCGCTCATTTTGCTCCAGCTCCTCGATCAATTGATGCTGCTGGCGATTTTACTTAGCGCGCCAGTCATTTTTGCGATGTTTTTGGCTGAATTCGGTTTAGGCCTGGTAAGCCGATTTGTCCCGCAACTTCAGGTGTTTTTTCTGGCGATGCCTGTTAAAAGCGCAATCGCCTTTTTTATTTTTAGCGTGTATACGGCAACACTGCTTCAATATATGAGCACTTTACTTGGCGATATTCGAAGCCCTGTCTGGTCTGCATTAACATCGATTTTTGTAAAATAATCTGGATGAGCTCAGAAAAAACTGAACAACCCACTGAACATAAAATTCGCAAGGCCCGCGAAGAGGGTCAGGTCGCCAAAAGTAAGGATTTCACTCAAACTTTACTAATGGGTAGCTTACTTGGCTACATGATCGGAGATGCTTCGAGCATTATTCGTAGTTTATCGGAAATAATGTTTTTTCCTTCCCAATTATACGGTTTGGGCTTTCAGGACGCATTAAGAATTGAAATCGATCAAGCGATTTTTACGGCAGTAAAATTATTGGCGCCTTTTTTATTGATTCCTATTTTTATCGGCATCTTCGCAGAGCTCATACAGACTGGACCACTGCTTGCGTTTAAGGCTCTGATGCCTAAAGGTGACAAGCTCAATCCGGTGTCTAACTTAAAGCAAATGTTTTCGATGAAAAACATCGTCGAATTTTGTAAATCAATTTTTAAGGTTATTTTTCTTGGCCTTCTGATCTATTTTGTTATTAAAGATTCATTGCAGTCGTTAATATTGATTTCCGAAGTCGGGCTCTCCGGCGCAGGTGTCGCTTTTTCTGACATGCTTGAGACTCTTGTAATTAATGCGTTCCTTGGGTTTGCTGCCATTTCGTTCGCCGATATTATTTGGCAGAGATATCAGCATAGAAAGCAGCTAATGATGTCGATGGACGAGATCAAGCAGGAATATAAACAACTTGAGGGTGATCCCCACATGAAGGGACACCGTAAGAGCGTGGCAAAAGAAATAGCGATGGGTGAGGCAGTCGTCAAGACGCGTAAATCGTCCGTAGTGGTGACCAATCCAACTCACCTTGCTGTTGCGCTTTACTATCAATATGGCATCACTCCTTTGCCGGTAGTGATGGCAAAAGGGGAGAATGCAGTTGCATTCACAATAATTGAAACTGCACGTTCTTGCGGAATCCCGGTTCTGCAGAATATTTCTCTTGCTCGCGATTTGATGACGCACGCCCGCGTCGATAACTACATTCCTTCGAATTTGATCGAGCCTATTGCAGAGCTTTTGGTCATTCTCAAAAGAATGCTTAAGGATTCTGATGAAAGAAATTCATGACGCTGAATCATATTCATACGGCTTTGGTTCGTTACCTTGAGCGTAACAAATTTCCAACCCCGGAGTCACGTACAGACGGTGCAGTTGTACTTAATTCGGGGGGTAAGCATCGTGTTTTCTGCAGGCCTGCGCCGTTTGGAGATTTGGTACTTGAATATGCTGCAGCTGACATTCCGGATGGATTGGTGCAAGCGGAAGAGATGATGAGAGTAACGCTGCTGGCCTCCTATCTCCGGTTGCACACCCACGCGGATTATCCGGTAGTGTCTCGTGATGGACTCAAAATTCTCATTCATCAGCGAATTCCTGCCGACGCTTCTGTGGAAGAGTTTGAGGCCTCACTTGAAAACTTTTTGAATTCGCTGTCTGAGTGGCGGCGAGTTTTTCGCGTTCTTTGATCGGAATTATTTTATGGACTCACAGCTTTCTATGCTTCTTTGTGTCCCGCAGCCTTGGTTCGAGGGCCGTGCGCTAAAAAAATCCGGCGTTGATCGAGCTCGACCCCCTTATTTTTTCGGATTGCTTCGGTCCATATGTTTTGCTGCATTGCTGAAGATGTTCTTTTTTTTTCGCCAAAACAGTTGTCAAATAGATATTATGAAAGGCCTTCGCGGAAGGTTCGCTGGCTCGGTGTTATTCGCTCTGGCTTTGTTGCCGTCGCAGTCGGTTTTATCAGCGCCTGTTCCATGGCAGGAGGCATCATTTACGTTTATTGCCGATAACCAGGATCTGGCGAAGGTTCTTGCGTCGTTTTGCAGAACCTTCGGTGTTGAGCCGCAGTTTTCAAATGCGGTGACGGCCAGGCGGGACTTGGTGAGTGGAAAAATCACTACCAGCAGTCCTACAGAATTCCTGAATCAGCTTTCGTCTACTTATGGTCTTCAGTGGTTTTACTACGGAGGGACCTTGTATGTCAGTCGAAATTTTGAAACCGCCACGCGATCGATTTCTGCAACTGGCATGTCGCTGCGTAATTTTCAGAAGGCATTAACTGATCTTGGGATACTTGAGTCAAAATTTGGCTGGGGTGAGATACCTGATCGTGGCGTTGCCATGGTGTCAGGTC
>JBEGMT010000317.1:0-3263 GCA_041182925.1 Pseudomonadota bacterium
GCATAGCTTCGGTCATGCCATTCAGGAAAAATTGTTCAGCTTTCTCCTTGCTGCCGTGACGATAAGGCGTGGCGACCAGTTCTTCAGCTTTCGGCACCGCCATGGTTGCGAATAATGCTGGATAAATCGAACGCAAGGCACGGCGTAACCAGACATAGAAAAAATCGGACAGATCAGCGTAACCGATATTGTCATAGTAAGGTGGATCAGTCGAAATTACCTTAGACATACTAATATTCTGTCTCTGTGCATCAGCTTGGAAAACCTGACCTGAGAAAACGGAGTCATAGCTACTAGACGCAACAAGATTATCCGATGAATATTTGACTGCGTTTTCCCAACATATTGATTTGCCAGCAAAGAAATTCGATTCAGGAAAATCCCATGTTATGGGTAACGCCTGACGCTTAAAAGTTTGCATCACTTGTTCGCCAGAAGGTTTCCATGTTGCAATAGAACTGCCGTAATCAGCTAATCGATCAATTGCAAATGCCAAATATACTGCTACCGCATCCGCATAAGCTGTCGCGCCGGTACCACCGGTATCCAATCCTTGACCATCATCCGCCATACCTGCCGCCAGCGCATCGGCTTTGATTTTTTCGCGGGCTTCCTGCACCAGATCGGAAAAGGTGGTTAGTGCAACCAGTTGGCGGGGGGTGAAAAGGTCGCCCCATTCCTTCATGCCATAAGGTACACAAGTACCACCAGTTAAACGAGCAGGCACATATCCACTGGGTTTCCATTCCGGTTTCACTTCCTGCGCTACTGCTTCCATTTCGATTGTTGGAGCTAGGTAGACACGACTTCGTGTTCCCTCAGCGACTACAGCCATAAGCTTTGCTCCCATTCTTCCAGCTTGCCCTTCAGCTTTTATGTAATCGCCAGTTATCGGAGTTCCAGAAAGAAGGCATAAAAAATTGGATCCACGACCAACTGTCTTTGTGCCATTCTTCGCACTCTCCGGCGGCTTACCGTTACACACTTCAAATCGATAGCTATCGCCTTCGATAATCGGTTCAATGTAACTTTCCTTACCCGCCTTGCTGGACAAGATAAAGGTCGATGCCAGCGGCACATCAACATGCGAAAACGCTGGGTTAGGGCTTTTAACGGTACGCGCCCAAATCCAGGCGATGACCGTGGCGGTTGTAGGGGCGAATTTATTCGCCTGATTGCCGGTTTGGGCGAATGAATTCGCCCCTACAGGTTTACCGGTATCTAAATCCACTTGCGGATAAAGATGCCCGATGCGTTTGAACGCTTCCTCGCGCATCCAATAGCCATAACGGCGCACGTCTTCGGCTAAACCTTTGGCACCGCTCCAATCTTCGAATGCATTGCGGGTTGCATCTTTTTTTCCAGTAATCGGTGGCAACGGCCCCACCGGCGCACGGCCCGCGAATTTAGGCGGAATCTCGATTATGGCTTTGTTGATCAACACAGCGACCGGATTCAAATCCGATGCGTAGCTTTCCAAGCCCAGGCGTTGAGCTTCTAACGGTAATGCGCCGCCACCCGCAAACGGATCGTGAAACGCCGGTAATTTTTCCGGGTTGAACAACGTTGCCGCTTCAGGATGGCTTTTGTTCAAGGCGCAGGTTTCCCGCCAGCTTTTCCAAATTTCCGCCCGCGCTTCTTCCAACACGCTTTCGTTATTGGTGTTTTCCCAAATCACTAATTTGCGCAAAATCCCGAACAATCGCTCCCTTTCTATCTGAGCATCCTTCTTGTTAATACCCCGACCCAAATGCCGTTCATAGCCCGGATCATTAACCATCTGCGCGAAAATCACCGCTCGCGCCGCAGCCAATGGCCGACGCGCCCACCATAAATGCAAGGTACTCGGATGCCCATGCCGAATCGATTTCTCGCGTGCCGCCGCAGCGTTAATGTCATCGAGCGGCAACGCGACTTCGATCAGTTTTTTGGGGGTTTTAACAGTCATAGGAGTTGTGGTGCTTGTTGCTGTAGGACGTTTTCGGCGATTGGGCCAAAAAACTGTCGGATCAAACTGAAGAAAGAACTCAGCTTATGATTAGTCGGAATCAAGTCAATGCTGGCCAAATCAGAAAGATTCCAGTTTTTGGCTTGGTGTTCGGTAAATAATTGATCCAATTCGTCAAACCAGCGCCGACGGCGATTGCGTAGATACGGACAATCCAGATTCAACAGTTTAATCGTGTACTCAGCGCGCTCGGTATCCGTCTGATTTAAACCGATACTGGGAATGATCCGTCCATCGGACAGATAAGCAAAATAACGTGCGCAGTCGGCATCGTGGCAAGAAATGAACTTGGCGTCGTATTGGCTCTGTCTGGCGTGGCCGCCAAAGGCTTGTTCTTGAATGATGTCAGGATGATTCAAATCATCACTGGTTAAAGCACTAGCCGCCAGATTGCTGTAATGGAAGGTAAAGCCTGGATACATGCTTTTAGGCTGGATATGTTCGATGTGATAACCCAAGCCTTCCAAGTCGGCGCGCAATTCTGAATAACAGCAAAGGCCATATTGGTCGCTAAGTAAACTTTCTAAGACCACCGATTTATGCCCAAAACTACTCCAACGGCTTGTTGCTTGAGCGTCAGTTGCAGGTGGATTGGCATGTGCGTTACTCAAGTGGAAAAGACTACCTGTTGATGGTGTGATGGCTCTCATGATCGCAGCACTTTTTGACGTTGAATGCTACGCAGCAATTTTTGAATTTGTGGATGCGAGTTGCCAAAGACACCTCTGAGTCTTTCCAATAAATTCTGAATGTCCGGTTCGTCATACAGGCCTTGATCTACCAATGCAGTTAGCCGATCCAGATCAACTTTTTCTGGCACGGGTGGCATAGGATTTACTAGCATGACGCCTTCCAACACATCACCGCTCATTTCACCATAAGACTCAGCAACTGGTTTTGTAGCAACCAATTGACCATTGCTGTTTTTACCAAGCAGGCGAATGCAATCCCTATGTACAGTGGATAGCACCTGCGGACTGTGAGTGGTGACGATGAATTGTGTGTTAGGAAAAGTACGCATTAAATCCGCGATTACTCGTTGTTGCCATGATGGGTGCAAGTGCAGGTCAATCTCATCGATTAACATCACACCAGGCGCTAATATGCAAGGTGAGCACAAGTTATCAGGTAGCTCAACATCGAATAAGTTTTGTTGAATTGGTTGTTTGGATAACTCATCGAAAGTAAGGTGGCTATTACCAATAGCTAATCGGCGAGCAAAATCCATTACTAATGCCAACATGCTTTGATAGCC
>JBEGMT010000318.1:0-6019 GCA_041182925.1 Pseudomonadota bacterium
ACTTTATATCGCGCGGTATTTTGGGTGTTAATTCCACTGAGTTTTTGTGCAGCCGGTTTGTCAATGTATGCAACGCCTTGGGCTGAAGCGCAAAGCCAAAAAATGATGCACCATGATCAACAATCGGCTGACATCCGTAGCATTGCCCCGGGACGTTTTAGCGAATACCGCAGTGGCGAGTTGATTTTCTATGCCGAAGTGTTAGATGCCAGCGGCAAAATGCGCAATGTGTTTGTGCAAAACAAACAAGGTCAACGTTTAGGAATTGCCAATGCCGAATACGGGCATATCGACAATTTACCCGGCGGCGCTTATTTGATTCTGGAACACGGTGAACGGATTCAGGGCGTACCGGGCAATAAAGACTTCTCTATCGAAAAGTTTGATGAATATGCAGTTCTGATTGAACGTAAATCCACCGATTTAATCCCCAATAAACATAGCGTTGAGAGTTTACAATTAATTAAATCCACCGATTTATTAGACATCACCGAATTACAAGATCGACTGAATAGTCCATTAGGCGTGATTCTGTTGGGTTTTTTAGCGGTGCCTTTATCCAGAATCTCGCCACGCGGCGGAGTTTACGGCAATTTGTTAGTAGCATTTGGCATTTACTTTGCCTATTCCAATCTGCAACGGGTAAATCACAGCTGGATGCTGAGCGGCAAAATATCGCCACTATTGGGCTATATCTGGATTGACCTGTTGCTACTGCTTTTGGGTTTAGGATTACTGATACGGTTTTACGGTTTTAAATGGCTGTTAGCCAATTTACGCAAAGGACACTGAAATGGGCGTTTTAACCCGCTATATCGTTAAGGAAGTCGTCAAGGGTTCGAGCATTGCCTTATTGCTGCTGTTGACCCTGTACAACCTGTTCACGTTTAGTGACCAACTCCAAGAATTAGGCAAAGGTAGTTATGGTTTGCCGCAAATTCTGCAATATCTAGCCCTCACCTCACCTCGGGTATTTTATGAATTGATGCCCTCCGCGGCTTTGCTAGGCAGTTTGTTTGTGGTCGGCGCAATGGCTAATAACCGTGAAATTGTGGCGATGCGTGCGATTGGCTTATCTGCTTTTTGGATTATTCGTACCATTATGTTGGCGGGTTTAGTCTTGGTGATAATCTCGGTGTTGGTTGGTGAATTGATTGCCCCAGACTGTGAGCGTGAGGCCCAGATTCTCAAAACCACCGCGCAAAACAATAATGAAATCATGCTGCGCTCTCAATACGGTATGTGGCTGCGGGAAGGGAATCGCTTTATTAATGTCAGAAAGTTGTTGGATGATGGCTCGTTAAATGATGTGCGTATTTATGAAATTAACGACCAACACCAATTAACCGATATGACCCATGCTGATCACGCTCAGTTTTTGGGTAAAAATCAATGGCGTTTGCAAAATGTTCAGCATTCTCAAATTGGCAATCGTCAGGTTTTTGCCAATAACGCCGCCGAACAAACTTGGCAATCGACTATCGATTCCGATTTGTTGAAAGTCACTGTGGTTAATTCCGACAATCTCTCCATGTACGACTTGTTTATGTACATCGGCTTTTTGAAAGATAACAACCAAAAATCACAAAGCTATGAATTAGCCTTTTGGAGTCGCTTGGTTAATCCTTTTGTAACGTTCGTGATGTTGATGGTTTCGGCGCCGTTTGTGATTGGCATTGGTCGCGGCACCAGCACGGGGGCGCGCATTATGATTGGGGTGTTGATTGGCATGACCTTTAATATTTTCGACAAAATTGCCGGTCATGTTGGCTTGGTGTATGACTTTAATCCGATTGTGATGGCGGTTTTACCTAGCACCTTGGTGTTCTTAGGGGCGGTGTATGCCGTCAGGCGGCAAACTTAATTAAGCATGACGCTGATGTATCTTGGATACATCAGCGTATCAATCGACTTACTTGCGGGTCATGAAGAAAAACAGTCCTTTACATTTCAAAATCATATTGCTGCCTTCCATTTCTAACACTGAGCAATCTTCGTATTTTTCACGGCCTGGGGTGACTTGTTTTTTAATCACGCCATTTTCAACGCTGTATTTGATAGGAATATCCATCTGCGCGGTTCTGCCCAAAGTATCTTCACCAATGGTCATTAAAGTACCATTACTTTGAAAATCCCAAGTCACATTCAAGGCTTTTTTCTCTTTGTCCAAGCCCATCGATTCGGCAGTGACTTTCCATTTACCGAGAATTTTTGAATTGTCTTGCAAAGTAACGTCTGCTTGCGCAACGCCCGCAGCCAATACGACAAACAGTGATAAGAGAGTTGTTATTGTTTTCATTAGATGCTCCCGGCCCAACAAGGGCTAAAAATTGAAGCCGGAATATATCACATTCAACAGACATCAAGCCTGTTCGCTAGCCAACCAATGTAAACGAGTTTTAGACAGGGAATCATGCCAACACAAGCGTTGCTGATTAAATAAGCACCAGAAAAAACCTAAGCCAACACACAACCAAGAAACAATCGCAACCACAAAACGAATCGCTGCTTGCGACCAAGTCACAGCGCCTGTTTGATCGCTAATCAACTTGATTTTCCAAGCCCGCATTCCAAGGGTTTGACCGCCATGAGTCCAAAACCAGCCATAAAATACGAAACTAACGCTTAATAGATAGAGAGGATAAAGCGGCTGATGAGAGGTAAATGCTTCACCACCATTGATTGGTAAAGCAATAACAGTCGCTAAAAATAACACCGCTAACAACAACATAAAGTCGTAACTGATAGCAGCCAATCGACGCAAAAAACCCGGTGCAGTCACTTTGACCAGACCGGGTTTTTGAGAGGTTTTTTTATCTAGCGTTTGCAATTACTTATTTTCAAACAGTTCGAGTTTTTGACCTAAATACATGCTCATGACAACTAAGCCACCCAACATCACCGCTGAAAAAGCAAAAGGCGGTCTGTGAAAAACCAATACAAAAAAATCAACCACGAACAAACTGGTAAATAATGGACGATCAATTAAACCATTCAACAATTTTTTAAACATTTTTTCCCCCTGGCATTTTTAAAATCGCCCACATACTTCGACCAATGCCGAGAAGATGAGTGCTTTGTTGTTATTGCGTCTTGGCAGCGACGCGCGGCGCGATTTTACTATATCGAAGGTGAATGTGAAAGAAAGGCTTGATTGAGCTGGAAACTTGCATAATGTTATGATACGAGTCGAATAGATTATCAATTCTCATTAAAAGCAGTTAACTGAGAATCAAAAAATAACAATAGCCAAGGAATAGTGCCATTTTAAGTTTCATCAAAAAAATCTTTTCCCCTGCCGAGCAACAAGCGGCACCAGCTGGTTCGGTAAAGATTTATACGCGTTCTGAGCACACTATCTCGCGCTCACAAATCAGCGAAAATGCCCTGAAGGTATTAGTTCGTCTTAAAAAAGCCGGTTTTGAGGCTTATTTAGTTGGTGGTTGTGTGCGTGACTTATTACTGGGCCGTGAACCTAAAGATTTTGACGTGGCTACCAACGCCAGCCCCGAACAAGTAAAACAAATTTTTCGCAATTGCCGGATTATTGGTCGCCGTTTCCGTTTGGCCCATGTGTTTTTTGGCAGAGACATTATCGAAGTTGCCACTTTTAGAGGCTCTGAACCTGAAGATTCAGAACAACAAGTGGTTCATGCTGATGGCCGTTTACTGCGTGACAACGTCTTTGGCACCTTAGAGCAAGACGTCTGGCGTCGCGACTTTACCGTCAACGCCCTGTATTACAACATCCGCGATTTCTCTGTGGTTGATTACACGGGCGGCATGCAAGATCATGCTGCCGCCATGTTACGCTTAATCGGTGACCCTAGCGTCCGCTACCGCGAAGATCCTGTCAGGATGCTGCGTGCAGTGCGATTTGCAGCTAAGTTAGGTTTCACACTGCATCCAGACACCGAAAAACCGATTCACGAATTACACCCATTACTAAAGAGCATTCCTTCCGCGCGTCTTTACGATGAAGTATTGAAATTATTTTTATCAGGCTACGGAGTACAAACTTTTGAAATGCTCCGACATTACGGCCTGTTTGGGATACTTTTTTCCGATACCGAACGTTGTTTGCAAAGCCAGCAACATGATTTTCCCCGCATGTTCTTGATTCGCGCACTGGAAAATTCTGACCGACGCTTTAACGACGGCAAAACCCTAACCCCCTATTTCTTATTAGCGGCATTGTTGTGGGAACCGTTGCAATTTGCGGTACAAAAACGCTTAGCTCATGGCGAAAACGAAACTCTCGCTTATCAAAATGCCGCCAATGAAATCCTGGCTCGGCAAATTAAAATCACCGCCATGCCACGCCACATCACTCAATCGATGCGTGATGTCTGGTTTTTACAAAATAAATTCAACCGCACAGTCGGCGTCCGACCTTATCGATTGCTCGAACAAGCCAAATTCCGCGCCGCGTTCGACTTTTTGCAATTACGTGCCGAAACCGGTGGCGCTGATCCTGAATTAGTTAAATGGTGGGCGACTTTCCAAGACGCCGACGAAGAAACCAGACGCAAAATGACCGTACCACCCAAAGGTAGCAACAGCAAACCGCGCCGTAAAACCAATCATTACCGCTCGCGCTCTAAACCGAAAACGCCACAATGAGTGATAGCCAAATGCCTGTCGAGGCTTACATTGGCCTTGGCAGCAACCTCGACAACCCTGTCGCCAATTTACACAGCGCCTACCAAGCGATTTGCGCCTTAGCTGGCGTGACATCACCGCAGCTATCGCCTTTGTACAGTAGCAAACCAGTCGGCCCACAAGACCAACCCGATTACGTCAATGCAGTGTTACGGATTAGCACCACCCTATCCGCGCAACAATTACTGAGCGAATTACAGCAAATCGAAAATGCTCATGGCCGAATCAGAAATATCCGCTGGGGCGCACGCACTTTGGATTTAGATATTTTGCTGTTTGGTAATGCTGTCATTAACGACGCCAATTTAATTGTGCCGCATGTAGAAATGGCTAATCGCGGCTTTGTGCTCTATCCATTAGCCGATATTGCTCCCAGCGATTTGCAAATTCCTGGTCAAACTTCACTAGCTCAATTACTCGCCGCCTGCCCTGCCGACGGCTTACACAGAATCGCTGAATGAGTTTATACGCCAACACTCGCAAAACCTTAACCGTCAGCGATTTAGCCGCGATGAAACAAGCCGGCGAAAAAATCAGCTGCCTAACCGCTTACGATGCCAGCTTCAGCGCTTTAATCGACCAATCCGGGATTGATGTCATGCTAGTCGGTGATTCATTAGGCATGGTGATTCAAGGTCATAACAGCACTATTCCGGTCACCATCGACGACATGGTTTATCACAGCCGCTGCGTTAGTAGCGCCAGCAAACGCGCTTTGATTATTGCCGACTTGCCATTTGCCAGCTACGCCAACCCACAACAAGCTTTAGCCAATGCCGCACGTTTAATGCAACAAGGCGGTGTGCAAATGGTAAAACTGGAAGGCGCTCGCTTCGACAGCATCAGCCATTTAGTCGCACAAGGGATTCCGGTTTGTGGTCATTTAGGTTTACTACCGCAATCGGTGAATACTTTGGGCGGCTACAAAGTTCAAGGCCGCGAAGCCAACCAAGCGCAAAGCATGATTGCTGATGCCTTAAAGATTCAACAAGCCGGTGCCAGCTTATTGGTTTTGGAATGCGTCCCCGCCAGCTTAGCCAAACAAATTAGCCAACAACTAACGATTCCAGTAATCGGCATTGGCGCGGGGGTTGATTGTGATGGCCAAGTATTAGTCTTGTACGACATGCTCAATATCAGCATCGGCAACCGTCCACGTTTCTCAAAAAACTTCATGGCTAATGCCAACAGCATTGAACAAGCCCTGTCCAATTATCACCAAGCGGTAAAAAACGCCACCTTTCCCGCCAGCGAACACAGTTATTAAGTTATGCAAACCGTTAGCAGCGTTGAGGCGCTAAGAAGCCAAGTCCGCCAATGGCGACAAGCTGGATTAAGCATTGCCTTTGTACCGACG
>JBEGMT010000319.1:0-3415 GCA_041182925.1 Pseudomonadota bacterium
GTGCTAGATTAAGTGGAATATCAGCATTTAGCTTTTGATTGATGCCAGAATTGATTTCCATGTTACCAAGGTCGGCGGCCTGAACTGAATGGATTATGGTAATTAATGCAATCAATGCTAAATATTTAACGCTGATTATGTTCATAGGTTGCCTCTGAAATGGCTGTTAATTTAGTAGTGGTTAATTCAGGGGTTGTTTTAGAGTTTTAACGTCATCCATCCCAGTATCAAGATTTTCTGCCAGTATTTTAAGCAATACTCGCCGATTACGTGCCCTACCTGTTTCAGTATTGTTGTCTGCAATTGGATTATTTTCAGCATAACCTATGGCCGCTAAACGTTCTGCGGCTATGCCTTGCAGGATAAAATAACGCACCACGCCACTGGCACGTGCACTGGATAACTCCCAATTCGAAGGGAAGTTATGATTTTTAATCGGTTTATTGTCCGTGTAGCCTTCAACTCGAATAGGATAGGACTCAGATTTGAGTATGCTGGCGATGGTATTTAGGGTTAGCTGTGCTTCCTGATTCAAATCAGCATCAGCCGAGCCAAAAAGAATGCTGGCGTTAATGTCAATGCTAATTCCCCAGCTGGATTGTTGTATTTTTACTTTGCCCTGATTAATCATCGCTACCAATCGTTGTTTTAGTAAATTGTTGATAGCATTGATTTGGGTATTTTGTTTGTCTAAATCAATTTTTTTATTATCGGTGGTGTTTTGTTTAACCGTTTCCTCAGGTTGTTTGAGCAGATTGAACTGAATTTTTGCAGGCTGTGGTAACAGGCTGATTAAAAAATTATCATTAGTTGCTAACCATTCGGTGTGGATAACATTAGATTGATTATCTGGACACGATTGAATGCTGACGTTTTCGATGGTTTGTGATTTAAAACTTGCGGCGGCTGAAGTGTCTTTGTTGATTTTGATGGTGTTCATTGCATAAAGCACCACAAAAAACGCAAACATTAGGGTGATAAAATCAGCGTAGGAAATCAGCCAGCGATCGTGATTACTTCTAAAGTCGATAGTTTCTTGCTGATAGCGTTTACGCATCCTGCTGTTCCACATGGTTCCAGTAACTACTCATCCGTTCTTCTATCAGCTTGGGGTGTTCACCTTCTCTGATTGATAAAAACGCATCAGCTAGCATTTCCCGTTTTAACAATTCTAGCTGAAGGTGCTGTTTTAATTTGTTAGCAATCGGTAAAAAAATCAGATTGGCAAGACCTACACCATAAATAGTCGATACAAAAGCAGTAGCAATGCCTTGGCCTAATAAATCGGGGGATGAAATGTTTTCCATAACATTAGTTAGACCAAGCACTGCGCCTAAAATCCCCATAGTGGGCGCATAACCACCAGCGGCTTCCCAGATTTTGATCGCGCTGTGTTGTTCACGTTCGTAACTGTTAATATCAATATCCAATATTTCTCGCATTTTTTGGACATCAACACCATCCACTACCATTCTTAAGCCTTTGGCTATAAATGGGTCTGGTAAGTCGGAAATCAAATTGTCCAGTTTTAAAAATCCTTCAACCCGAGCGGTGGAGTTCCATGAATGAATCGAGCGTTTTAGTTCAGTGTAAAAGTCATCATAGGGTTTAAAAGCACGATTAAGCATCCTAATACCAGCGAGTAAATTGGGAATGCCGTTTTGTAATAGCACCGCGCTAAGGGTTCCACCCAATACCACAATTAAGGATGAAGGTTGCACGATAGAGTCTATACTACCACCCTCGAGTGTTTGCCCCAGGACGATGGCGAGTAGGCCAAAGGCAAGACCCGCTAAACTTCCCCAATCCATTTTTGCTCCTTTAATAACGTTCGTAAACGACTGATTGCCTGGCTGTGAATTTGTGAAACGCGGGATTCAGAAACATCAAGCACCGCACCAATTTCTTTTAAATTCAGTTCCTGCTCATAATAAAGTCCCATCATTAGCCTTTCTTTACTTGGTAAAGCATCAATCGCTTGAGCTAATGCATCTTGAAATCCTAGTTCTAACAAGGACTCCAATGGGTTATCGGTTTTTTCAGTTTGATAGCGATCAAGATAAGAATCGCCATCCTCTTCGGTGACAAAATCTTCCAAATACAATAATTGGTGACCACTATTGTCGGATAGAAATTTGTGATACTGCTTAAGCGGCAATTTTAGATAGTCTGCAATTTCAAGTTCGGTTGGATTCCAACCATGATGCTTTTGCAAATCAAGAATTGCGTTTTCAATTTTACGCATGTTTTCCCTAACTGTGCGCGGTAACCAATCTAGCGTGCGCAATTCATCCAGCATCGCGCCACGAATACGAAGAGATGCATAAGTTTCAAATTGTGCTTGTTGATTATCTTCGTAGCGATTTAATGCATCCAAAAGTCCAATCATACCGGCTTGAATCAAGTCATCTTCTTCAATATTGGCAGGGAGTTTAGATTTAAGTTGATAGGCGATTTTTTTGACCAGATCAATATGGTCTTCAAATTGTGTCTTGGAATGACAACGACCTTTTAAATTATACATGACCAGTTCTCAATCAAATCAGCGTGCTAATTGTCTATGCTAATGAGTTATCGTCGGTCGCAAAGATATCTGTCATCAACTGTTTAGCCATATTCATCAGTACGATGGTTGAGGGGCTGTTTGGGAAGATGTCAGTCACAGTTTTGCCAGATTGCACAGCCGATAAAAAATAAGGGTCGTGCGGTAATATCCCCAATAATCTCACTTTGATTTTTAAAAACTGTTGCGCAGTGTGCTTCAGGTTTGCATAAGCTTGTTCAGCTTGTAATTGTGTGCCATCCATAATAATTAGATTAAACTCGCAATCAGGATGTAGGGCGCTTAGCTCTTTTAATTGCAAATAAGTGGCTTTAATACCATCGACAGTGGGTGTGGTGATTAACAGCATTTTGCCTAACAACATATTCTTGATTAGAAAACAGCTATCATCGTCTAACTGTAGATCAAGGAATGACAAGTCAGAATTTTTCAAAACACCTTCAATCGCAGCAAAGATTTTATTGGTTTTGATAGGGTCTTGACTAATCTGGCTAATCGAGACGTCACTCAGTTTGCTAATCAAAATCCTTGAATCATAAGCAGCTATATAAGAGGGTTGGGGAGCCGATGTGAAATTAAAAAGTATCGGAGCAATTGCCGAGCGAGTTTTTGTGCTAATGCCATTGTGTGCTTGGTTAACATCAATTAAATGTAACGATTTGTCGAGTTTGGTTATTGCGTAAGCAAGATTAATCAACAAGGCGTTTTTTTGCGTAGCAGGTAAGGAGGCAAAAAAGCATAACAAACGGGCTTTGGTATTGACGTTAATACCTAGTAAAGCTCTAAGTCCATCTGCTTGATCGGGAGTTAGTTTACGATTCATAAGCTTAAGAGTCTAATGTATCATTATCG
>JBEGMT010000320.1:0-3010 GCA_041182925.1 Pseudomonadota bacterium
GCTGGATCAGGCTTTCGCCCATTGTCCAATATTCCCCACTGCTGCCTCCCGTAGGAGTCTGGGCCGTGTCTCAGTCCCAGTGTGGCTGATCATCCTCTCAGACCAGCTACGGATCGTCGCCTTGGTAGGCCATTACCCTACCAACTAGCTAATCCGACATAGGCTCATCTTATAGCGCCAGGCCCGAAGGTCCCCAGCTTTCACCCGTAGGTCGTATGCGGTATTAGCGTGAGTTTCCCCACGTTATCCCCCACTACAAGGCAGATTCCTATGCATTACTCACCCGTCCGCCACTCGTCAGCGCCCGAAGGCCTGCTACCGTTCGACTTGCATGTGTTAAGCATACCGCCAGCGTTCAATCTGAGCCATGATCAAACTCTTCAGTTTAAAAATGTTTGATACTAAATAAGATTAGTATCCAATCTTGGCTCGACTACAGAACATCGATTCTTGCGAATTGACGTGGTGTCTGTGTCGACTATTTATAAACAGCACATAGTCGCTACACATACCCACACAAATTATTTCGATTTAATTTTTTAAAGAGCTGGAGCAAAATAATTAACTCCGTTGAGCCGATGCATTCTACAGCAACCTAAAAACTTGTCAAGCATTTATTTTCAAGACCGAATCAAACCAACAATTCAAAACAAAGAAAATAGACAACAAATTAACAAGCCAGATAACCAAAAAAGCCAGCAAAATGTATCACTAGCCGCATCCAGCAACTCATAAAGACTCAAGCAACTTTCGTTCCAATCTGTCCTGATGAGCCGCTCATTTTAGCGCTTTCTCACATTTCGTCAAGCTTTATTTTCATTTATTTTTCTTCGCCCTTGGGTGAGCGTTGTCATAAACCGCTGCCAAGTGTTGAAAATCAAGGTGTGTGTAGATTTGAGTCGTGTTGATATTGGCGTGACCAAGCAACTCTTGAACCGCTCTTATATCCTGACTAGCTTCTAATAAATGACTCGCAAATGAATGCCTAAACATATGCGGATGAACATGTTCAGCCAATCCATTCTTTTTACACCATCGCTCCAACCTTAATTGAACATTACGCTGGCTCAATCTAGCGCCACGCATTGAAACAAATACCGCTTGCGAACTGATTTCTGGTCGCGAATTCAACCAATACCGAATAGCCTCAATCGCTTTAGCGCCAACAGGCACTTGCCGCTCCTTGCCGCCCTTACCAAATCTTACCCGAACAAAACCCTCTGTTAGCCTGATATCAGCCAGATCCAGCATCACCAACTCACTTAAACGCAAGCCCGATGAATAGAACAATTCAAACATTGCCAAATCACGCACGTCCAACACCTGATCTGGATTTGCATCTAAAACCCCCGCCACCTGATCAACATCAAGAATCTTAGGCAACTTCTTAGCCACCTTCGGCGCACGAACTATTTGTGCAGGATTTTGTTTAACAAGCGCTCTTTGTAGCAAAAACCGATAAAAGCTACGAATTGCCGACAACTCGCGCTGAATGGATTTAGCACTAATGCCATTTTTATGCCGTATTGCGACAAATTGGCGCACATGACTAACCTGAACTTCAGACCAATCTTGCAAAGATTGCTCAGTACAAAAATTAACTAATCTATTCAAATCGCGCTGATAGGCACTACTGGTATGTACCGAAGCTCCAATCGTTGCCGACAAATCATCTAAAAAAGCCTGCAAACTTTGGAATGCCAAATCGCGCATCAATCAAGCTGCTGCATTAAAGCAATTAAACGCGTGCCAATCACTTCACTCATTTGAGTCAAAAACAACCCGCCCATACTGTAATGAAACCGAGATTCATCGCGACTACCAATCGCCAAAAGCCCTTCCATTTCGGTAAATGCCATGGGAATAATCGCGCAAGACTTCACTTCTGGCGCAACATCACCAAATAAAAAGCACGACTGGACAAAAGTAGGTCGCCCACATTTGGGCTTATTGGTATTTAGCTCATTAGCAAAATATTTCAAATTGCTATCGTTGGGTGACACAAACAAATTACTAATCGGCGACTGCGGATAATCCTTGATGATTTTGATCGCTACAAAATCGGTCAAAAAACATTCAGCCAACACCTCACCTAAATTAGCAATCGCATCCTCCAAACTTCTGGCTTCCAACATCGCCAAGGTTAACTCATGCATCCGATTAAACGCCGCATCATTATCTCTAGCAATTTCAATCAAAGCTGTTAACTGAGTTTCCTGCTCTTGATGCCTTGCTCTGAACACTTCCAGCTGTTTTGAAATTAATGAGATTGCATCACCACTCGGATGTGGTACATGCATTTTTTCTAACAAATCCAAATGACTTTGAAAAAAATCGGGATGTAAACGCAAATACTCAACCACCTGCTGCTCACTAACCAATCCTTCATGACTATCACTCATAGGTTTATTTGCCCTTCATAAACAGAAACTGCCGGCCCAGTCATCAAAACCGGTTGACCACGCCCTTGCCAATTGATTTTTAAATCACCACCCGGCAAACTCACTTCCACCGCTTGATCCAACAATCCCAATTCAATACCAGCCACAACCGCCCCACAAGCACCACTGCCACACGCCAAAGTTTCAGCGGCGCCACGCTCATAAACTCGAAGCTTCACTTGCTGACGATTGATAATCTGCATAAAACCAATATTGGCACGCTGTGGAAACAACGAATGCGATTCCATTTCCGCCCCTACCACAGCTACCGGTGCGTTATTAACATCATCCACCAAAATCACCGCATGAGGATTACCCATGGAAACCGCTGAAAACCTAATCTCGCCAGAACTTAATGGGGCTACATAAGAAACCGCCTCAACATCAGCAAGCAAAGGAATTTGCTGTGGCATGTGTCTTGGAATCCCCATATTAACAGTGATCAAACCTTCGGCATCAAACCGCAACACTAATTGCCCAGCATCCGTATCAACCACCACTTCATCTTTATCGGTCAGCCCTTTATCACGGACAAACCGAGCAAAACAACGCGCACCATTGCCACATTG
>JBEGMT010000321.1:0-3377 GCA_041182925.1 Pseudomonadota bacterium
AAAAACTGGCGACTTTAAAACAAGGTATTACCCCACCTGCGGATAAAACCCATATCGCTTTATCGATTGGCGAACCTAAACACCCGACACCGCAGTTTATTAAAGAGACTTTGGTGGCTAATCTGGCGGGCTTGACCCAATATCCAACCACTAAGGGCTTGCCCGAATTACGTCAGGCAATTACCGACTGGCTTAGCCGCCGCTTCGCGATTCCAGCCACTGCCTTAGATGCAGAACAGCATGTGTTACCTGTTAATGGCACCCGGGAGGCTTTGTTTTCGTTTGTGCAGGCGATGATTGATCCCAGTGATAAGCCAGTGGTGGTGATGCCCAATCCGTTTTATCAGATTTATGAAGGCGCGGCTTTATTGGCAGGTGCCGAACCGTATTATTTAAACACCACCGAAGATAACGCTTACTTGCCTGATTTTGATAGCGTTCCGGCTGAAATTTGGCAGCGTTGTCAGTTGGCATTCATTTGTTCGCCAGGTAATCCAACTGGGACGGTGGCGGATTTTGCCAGTCATCAAAAATTGATGGCGTTGGCGGAACAATATGACTTTGTAATTGCTTCCGATGAGTGTTACACCGAGTTGTATGACGACGAAGCCAATCCACCACAAGGCTTGTTACAAAGCGCGTGGCAAGCTGGCAATCACGACTTTAAGCGCTGTGTGATTTTTCAAAGCTTGTCTAAGCGTTCTAATGCACCAGGTTTGCGTTCTGGTTTTGTCGCGGGCGATGCCGAGTTGTTGAAAGATTACCTAAAATACCGCACTTACCACGGCTGCCCAATGCCGGTACCGACGCAACAAGCCAGCATCGTCGCTTGGCAAGATGAAACTCATGTACGGGAAAATCGCCAGTTGTATCGCGACAAATTCGCGGCGGTTATCGAGATTTTGCAAGATGTGTGCGAAATCAGTAAACCACCCGCCAGTTTTTATATCTGGCTAAAAACCCCGATTGCCGATACCGATTTTGCCCAGCAATTATTTGCCCAACAAAACATCACCGTGTTACCTGGCAGCTATTTATCACGCGACAGCAATGGGATTAATCCCGGGGCTAATCATGTCCGAATTGCATTGGTGGCACCGCTGCCGGAATGCGTCGGAGCGGCGCAACGGATTAAACTTTTTCTTAACTCTTTAACGTAGAGCATTCATGTCAAACTTGGAAAATATCATTAACGAAGCCTTTGAAAACCGCGCTGAAATCAGCCCAAGCACTGTATCGCCAGAAGTTCGCGAAGCAGTTGCCACTGCTTTGGAGCAATTGGACAAAGGCATGGTGCGCGTCGCAGAGAAAAAAGACGGCGATTGGGTGACTAATCAATGGTTGAAAAAAGCGGTGTTGTTGTCGTTCCGTATTAACGAAAACAAAGTCATCGAAAGCGGCGATGTGCGTTATTACGACAAAGTGCCCACTAAATACGGTCAATACAGTGAAGAAGATTTCGCCAAAGCCGGCGTTCGCGTGGTACCGAATGCAGTTGCTCGTTACGGTTCTTATGTGGCTCCGGGTGCAATTTTGATGCCTTCTTACGTCAATATCGGCGCTTATGTTGATAGCGGCACCATGGTTGATACTTGGGTAACGGTCGGTTCTTGCGCGCAAATCGGTAAAAACGTGCATTTATCAGGCGGCGTTGGCATTGGCGGTGTTTTAGAGCCATTGCAAGCTAACCCAACCATCATTGGCGACAACTGCTTTATCGGTGCTCGTTCTGAAATCGTTGAAGGCGTGATTGTTGAAGACAACTGCGTGGTTTCAATGGGTGTTTACATCGGTCAAAGCACCAAAATCTTTAACCGCATGACTGGCGAAGTATCTTATGGCCGTATTCCTGCTGGTTCTGTGGTGGTATCAGGTAACTTGCCCTCTAAAGATGGCAGCCACAGCTTGTATTGCGCGGTGATCATCAAACAAGTTGATGAAAAAACCCGCAGCAAAACCGGCATTAACGAGTTGTTGCGCGATTAATCAAGCCCGACAAGTTTCATAAAATTGTCATTGTGTCGGGTTAGTCTATCATTAACCCGGCCTAGTAAAATGATAGGCTTGCGTTACAATGCCAGTCGTTTGTTAGCTGTACACTGTGTTTTATCCTGTTGAAAATAACAGCCTCTTCTTTACTCAAACTATGAGAACCCCATGTCAGAAAATATTTCTAATAACGCCCTTATTCTTGGTTTATTGTCATTGAATAGCGAAATCGCAATTCAAAATGAATACTTGGAATCAGGTGAAATCCCAGAAGATGAAATCGATGATGAACAAGATGTATTAGCTGATCTTGAGCAAGCATTTATGGAATTTGTTGATGTTTACAAAGCGCGTGCTAAAAACGATTCAACCCTGCCTGCGATTGAAGATTTATTGGCTGGCGACGAATAAATTCGATGGTTGTTTACGGCATTAAAAACTGCGATAGCGTTAAAAAAGCCCGTGCCTTTTTAGAGCATGGGCAAATTGCGTATCGCTTTCATGACTATCGCGTCGATGGCTTGGATGCAGCTTTATTGCGAACCATGATCGACGCTGTAGGTGTGGACGCGCTGTTAAACCAACGCAGCACCAGTTGGCGACAACTCAGCGATGAGCAAAAACACGATTTAACGCCCGAAAAAGCGTTGCAATTAATGTTGGATGTACCAACTTTAATCAAACGCCCGATTCTCAATACCGGCGAGCAATGGCTGGTTGGTTTTAGTTCTGATTTATACCAAACCCTAGTATGAGCGAAACCCTTGCACTTTTAGAGGAACTGATTCGTCGCGAATCGGTGACGCCTGTTGATAGCGGCTGTCAGGATTTATTGGCACAGCGTTTAAGCAAAATTGGCTTTAGCGATGAGCGTTTAAACTTTGCCGATACTCAAAATCTTTGGCTACGTCGTGGTCAACAAACACCGTTATTTGTGTTTTTGGGACATACCGATGTGGTACCGACTGGGCCATTAGCGGCTTGGGATTCGCCACCGTTCGAGCCGACGATTCGTGATGGTCAATTATACGGTCGCGGTGCAGCGGATATGAAAGGCGGGATTGCGGCGTTTATTACTGCGGTTGAACGTTTTGTTGCCGAGCATCCTGATCATCAAGGCTCAATTGCGGTGATGATGACCAGTGATGAGGAAGGCATTGCTACGCATGGCGTAGTGAAAGTGGTTGAAGTGTTGGAACAGCGTCAGGAAAAAATTGATTGGTGTCTGGTTGGCGAGCCGTCGAGTGATAAAAAAATTGGCGATGTGATTCGGGTCGGGCGTCGTGGCTCTTTATGCGCCAAGTTGACCGTGTTCGGGATTCAAGGCCATGTCGCTTATCCCGAATTAGCCGAAAACCCGATTCATACCCTTGCGCCAGCCTTAAAAG
>JBEGMT010000322.1:0-4049 GCA_041182925.1 Pseudomonadota bacterium
TTGATATGACCACCGACTCGCTCGACACCTATTACCGCCAAGTTCAAGAAATTATCCTCGATCGACAAGATTGGATTAGCGGCTTATTGCCTGCCAGTACCGCAGTCAATACCCACGGCAATTACACCGACGCTTGGGTGCGTGATAACGTCTACAGCATTCTGGCAGCATGGGGCTTGGGCTTGGCGTATCGCAAACAAGGCGTTGAGCTTGAGCGGGCTTATTCGCTTGAGCAAAGCACGGTGAAGTTAATGCGGGGATTGTTGATTGCCATGATGCGGCAATCGGCTAAAGTCGAAAAATTCAAACATACTCAAGACCCATTAGATGCTTTGCACGCCAAATACAACACCCAAACCGGTGAAGTTGTGGTCGGCGATGATGAATGGGGGCATTTACAGTTGGATGCGACTTCATTGTTTCTGTTGATGCTGGCGCAAATGACCGCTTCCGGTTTACGGATTGTGTTTAGTTTCGATGAAGTCAACTTCGTGCAGAACTTGGTGCATTACATTAGCCGTGCCTACCGCACTCCCGATTATGGGATTTGGGAACGTGGCAACAAAATGAATCACGGCATTGCTGAACTCAATGCTAGTTCAATCGGCATGGCGAAAGCGGCTTTAGAAGCGATGTCGGGCTGTAATTTATTTGGTACCGATGGTCAGCAAACGGCTTTAATTCATGTGGTGAGTGATGATATTGCCCGCACTCGGATTGCATTGGAGTCGCTGTTACCGCGCGAGTCGATTTCTAAAGAAGTCGATTCGGCGTTATTAAGCATCACCGGTTTTCCAGCCTTTGCGGTTGATAATCAAGCTTTGCGGGAAAGAACCGAGGCGTTGATCGTCGAGAAATTACAAGGTAATTACGGTTGCAAACGCTTTTTGTTGGACGGCCATCAAACCGTGATTGAAGACCATCAACGCTTGCATTACGAGCCGCATGAGCTAAAACAGTTTATGCACATCGAATGTGAATGGCCGTTGTTTTTCTGCTACTTACAACTTAATCATCTGTTCGCCGGTAACCAACAACAAGCTGCGGAATATCGTCAGCGCTTGGATAACTTATTAGTCGAACAAAACGGCCAATGGTTATTGCCAGAAGTCTATTTTGTCCCTGAGTATTTAATCGAAGCCGAAAAAGCCCAACCGCATAGTCAAAGCCGTGTCGCCAATGACAACGTGCCTTTGGTTTGGGCGCAGAGCTTGAGCATTCTGGGCGGTTTGTTACAAGACCAATTGATTAGCTTAGATGATATTGATCCACTCGGTCGCCACAAAATCAAACAACGCAACAGCCAAACCACGGTGCAAATTGCCTTATTAGCCGAAGATGAGCAACTACAAGCCGATTTGCAGCAACACGGCATTGCTTCGCAAACCCTGGCCGATATTGCCCCGATTCAAGTGCGCGATGGTAGCGAGTTGGCGCAAGCTTATACTCAAGTCGGGCGTAATGATCGGATGGCTTTAACTGGGCGGCCATTGCGTCAGTTACGCAGTATGGCGACCGCTAAGTTGTATCGATTGGCGGGTGAACCTTTGCTGTTTTTGCCGCAGTTTATCAACCAAAAAGGTTTTTATATTGCGATGGACAACCGCATGTTGATTCAGCGTTTGAGCACTGAATTAGCCTATATCAGTCAGCAATGGGATTGCCAGGATTCGCCACTGCTGGTGATTAACATTAAACACAATATGCTGGTGGGCGAAGATCGGGATTTATTGTTGGGATTTATCGGCCAACTACAACAAGGCCAAGTACAACAAACCCCAGTTGAACTGAATTTATTGACTGATGAATTGCTCGAATCGATTTGCCGCGAACAAATTAATTATCTGCATGATTTTCGTTTTTCAGCGCCTAATTGGGAGGATGTCGAACGGCCTTTTGAGTATTTATTGCCGTTTAATCCTGATCAGCGTCATAGTTTTTTAGACAGCTTTGCATTGACCGAGTGGGAAATTAACGACGATGATTTCTTGATTCGACAATTACAAACCAATCCTAATTTATACGCACAACTAGAAGCCTTGAGCTTGTTAAGTCAACGGCATGGTTTGGATTATCCAATCGGTTTGGCTGATAACTGTCGGGTGCGGGATTTGTTGGAAGAAGTCTATGCGCGGGCAGGGGATCAGCATGTTTGGTATATCGTCCGTCGTTGTGCGGGTTTGTTAGGCAAATACGACATTAACCTTGAGCAAGCGGCGACTGAGATTTTGGTACGTCAACATGGCTTGACCCTGGGTCGTGCTTATAGCGGTAAAGCGACTTTGTCACGCCCCGCCGATTCTTCGCAGATTTTAGCGACAATTCACGATTTCAATCCTAGCGACACCAGTCAACAGATTTTGATTCAAGAGCTAATTATCTACTTGGGCATGTTGATTAAGCGCAATCCGGCTTTGTTTGCCGATATGCACACGATTCGGGTTGGGCATATTTTGCAATTAATTATTGCTCGCCAAAAACGTTTGACCAGTACCTCTTTAGACTATGCCTTTAACAATATTTTGGCCATGGCGCCGCATCAATTGGCGCAATCGGTGCAAGAGACTTTAGAGGATTACAGCAATAGTGAAACTCAGCTAGGTGAAGTAGAAAGTTTGCATTACGGTGGATCGAAAGGTGATTTAAGCACAGCCAGATTTTCAGCAGCGATGGACCCAGAAACTGGCAATCAAGATTGGTATGCGTGGCGAGAACAATGGGGGAGTGTTGGTCGAGAAAATGAAGCTTTTTTCAGCGGTGTCTGGGATTTATTGCATCATTGCAAAGGCTTGATGATCGGCGAGAAATACAACAGCAAACGTCGGATTGATAGTGAAATTATGTTGGCGCAAATGACGGCTGGCGAACAGAGTTTTAAGCTGCACATCAATCATATTCTTAACAAAATTCAGGCGCCGATTTATCGACAGTTAAGCGTGGAAGCCTTGCGAACCTTGGCTTATGTAGTGAGGGATAATCCTGAGTTTTATGTAGACGATACGTTGGTGACTGATATTTTAATCGGTCATGCGGTGCGGATTAGTTGGTTGCAAAAACACCCGCAATTCCGCGACCATTATGAAGAATGTGTGTCGTTGGCTTGGCAGGCGTTTTACCAATTGCCACCTCATGCCTTAGCCAATAGCATTCTCGATGCATTGAATTATTTACTTAACCAATCTGAGGCATAACGACGATGATTTTAGCCGGTGATATTGGCGGAACCAAAACGGTTCTAGCTTTAATCGAAACACAAGCCGATGGTAGTTTAAGCGTGCGTCGTGAACAAACTTTTGCGAGTGGCGATTACCCAACTTTTGACGATATTCTGCAATTATTTTTGTTAGATGAAGTGGCGGTTGAAGCGGCTTGTTTTGGTATTGCTGGCCCAGTGATTAATCAACGCTGTCAAACCACTAATTTGCCTTGGTTGTTGGATGGCGAGCAGCTGAAAAGCTTGTTGAGTACCGACAAAGTTAAATTATTAAATGATTTAGAAGCAATGGCGGTTGGCATGTTGCATCTAAAAGCCGATGAATTTATCGAGCTAAATCCTAACGCTAAACCGCAAACCGGCAATATTGCCGTGATCGCTGCCGGTACTGGTTTGGGTGAGGCGATTTTGCATTGGAATGGTGAAGGTTATCAGCCGATGGCGACCGAAGGTGGTCATTGTAGTTTCGCGCCGCAGACCGCCCAGCAAGATGCTTTGTTGCAGTATTTACGCGGTTTATATCCCGATCATGTCAGTTATGAACGGATTTTGTCGGGTATAGGTTTTAGCCATCTTTATGATTTTTTACGCGACACAGGCTATGCACCGGCTTGTCCAATTGTGCCGGATGCCAAAGATTGTGATGGCATCGATCGTAATGCCTTGATTTCACGCTTAGGTGTGCAAGGGGAAGATAAATTGTGCCAAGAAGCGGTGCGTTTGTTGGTGGAAATTTACGGCGCTGAAGCCGGTAATTTGGTTTTGAAAAGCTTTGCTACCGGTGGTGTGTTTATTGGTGGCGGGATTGGACCGAAAATCAAACAGGTGTTTGAAT
>JBEGMT010000323.1:0-3464 GCA_041182925.1 Pseudomonadota bacterium
GTAGTGACTTTGTTTTTACCGTAAATCATCTCTTCCGCCACTCGACCACCAAACAAACTGGCGATTTGGCTTTCCAATTTGTCTTTGCTGGCGCTGTATTGGTCGCGATCTGGCAAGAACATGGTGATACCTAAAGCACCGCCTCTTGGCATGATGCTGACTTTGTAGACAGGATCATGTTCAGGCACGATACGACCAACAATCGCGTGACCTGCTTCATGGTACGCAGTCATTAATAAGTCATCACGACTCATCACCATGGTGCGTTTTTCAGCGCCCATAATCATTTTGTCGCGGGCTTTATCCAAGTTTTGCATGGTGACGACGGTTTGTTTGTTACGCGCAGCGAACAAAGCGCCTTCGTTAATCAAATTAGCCAGTTCCGCACCCGAAAAACCCGGTGTACCACGCGCCAAGTCGTTGATATTGACGTCGTCCGCCAACGGTACTTTGTCAGCATGGACTTTCAGAATTTGCTCACGGCCTTTGATATCTGGCAAGCCGACTTGCACTTGACGGTCAAAACGACCCGGTCTTAATAACGCTTTATCCAATACGTCAGCACGGTTAGTCGCAGCAATCACAATAATGCCTTCGTTGCCGCTAAAACCATCCATTTCAACTAATAATTGGTTCAAAGTTTGTTCGCGTTCGTCGTTTCCGCCGCCACCCATGCCGCTACCGCCACGTTGACGACCTACCGCATCAATCTCGTCGATAAAAATGATACAAGGCGCGCGTTTTTTGGCTTGCTCGAACATATCGCGCACCCTTGACGCGCCGACACCGACGAACATTTCGACGAAATCAGAACCTGAGATTGAGAAGAATGGCACGCCCGCTTCACCGGCAATCGCTCTGGCCAATAGAGTTTTACCAGTACCTGGAGGGCCAACCATCAAAACCCCGCGTGGGATTTTGCCGCCCAAAGCTTCATATTTGCCTGGATCACGGAGGAAATCGACCATTTCCACCACATCTTCTTTGGCCTCTTCAACGCCAGCCACATCCGTAAAACGGACTTTAACTGGTCTTCAGCCATTAGTTTGGCGCGGCTTTTGCCAAAGCCCATTTGACCACCTTGGTTACCCATTTGCTGTTTGCGCATGAAGAAAACCGTCACCGCAATCAGCAGTAACATAGGTGCCCAAGAAATCATGATTTGCATCATGGTCGATGGCACTTGTGGGCGTTCGACTTTGATTTTTACGCCGTATTCCAACAACTCATCAATCATGCGTGGGTCGTTAGGATTGTAAGTCGTAAAGCGTTCACCGTTTTGGCGACGGCCTTCAACGTTATTACCATCAATCACCACTTCAGAAATGCCGTTGTTACGAATATCGGTGATGAAATCGGAATAGGACACGGCATAGTTTTGATCGTAATGCGGTGCGCTACGGTTAAAGAAGTTAAACAAGACCGTGCCAATCACGGTGAGAATAACGATACGGGTTATATGTTTTAGCATGACGATGACCTCGACCAAGATGCAAGGTGGAGCTGTGTTTTGCGGCCAGTGTTTTGAATACTGCGGGTATCTCGGCTTTAGTTAAAACCGTTCGCCTTGGTTGACTTCGGCGAACGGCAGGATTTGGACTTAACTAAGTGCCAGACGGTTGGAGTCTTAAAACACTGGTATTAAAAATCAGCTGATTATTTTTCATTATTAAAGTATTTGAAAAACTCAGAGTCTGGTTTTAACACCAAAGTATCTTGAGTTTTCTCAAATGCTGTTTGGTACGCCTGCAAGCTGCGGTAAAAAGCATAGAACTCTGGATTTTTCCCGAAGCTTTTCGCGTAAATTTCCGCTGATTGAGCATCACCTCTACCTCGGACGTTTTCGGCGTCACGTTCGGCGTTGGCTAAGATCACTTGCTTTTGTTTGTCGGCTTCAGCACTGATTTGTTCTGCACTTTCTGCACCTTGTGAGCGAAACTCACGAGCTACGCGCTCACGTTCTGCACGCATTCTTTGATAAACCGAGTTACTGACTTCTTGAGGTAAATCAATGCGTTTGATACGAATGTCGATCAATTCAATACCAAATTTAGCAGCAACCGGTGCTAATTTAGTTAACAAAGTTTGGCGTAGTTCAGTGCGGTCTTCTGAAATCAATTGCTTGATAGTTCTTAGACCAAACTCACCGCGCATCGCGTCTTTGGTGATTTGTTCAAGACGTAAATTGGCTTGATATTCATCACCGCCAACAGTGGTATAAAAGAGACCCACATCACCGATTCTCCATTTAACAAAAGAATCAACGATTACATTTTTCTTTTCGGAGGTAAGAAAACGCTCAGACTTAGTGTCCAAGGTCAGCACACGCGCATCAAATGTACTGACATTATTGATGATGGGGGTCTTAAAGTGGATACCTGGTTTATAGTCGGAAGTGACCATTTCACCTAGACGAAACATAATCGCTTTTTCATGTTGATTGACATAAAAAACCGACATATAGGCCATTGCTAATAATCCAAGGCCAGCAGGTACGAGTACGGTTGTGTTAGTTTTAATGTTCATTATTTGCTCCGGCTTGGGCGTAAGTCGCTGCTAACGTTAGCTTTATGAGCGTTGCCTTTATCACCGATGTCGGCATTTGACTCTGGTTCGGCTATCGCTCTGCTAACCACATTATTGGCCGCTTGGTTAGTGGCTGGTAATGGCATATAAAACTGCGATGCATTACGTTCGGATTCGATCAAAATTTTGTTGCTACCGCTATAGAGTTTTTCTTTAGCTTCCAGATACAAGCGTTTGCGGGTAATCGCTGGATTTTTTTCGTATTCGACCAGTAATTGGTCAAAGCGCTCTGTTTCACCTTTGGCTTTAGCAATTTTTTCTGCTTCAAAGGCTTCGGCTTCTTGCATCAAGCGAGCAGCGGCACCACGCGCTTTGGGAATGATTTCGTTGCTGTAGGCTTCTGCTTCGTTAATTAAACGTTGTTTATCTTCGCGAGCACGAATCGCGTCTTCAAAAGAACCTTGTACTTCTTCAGGCGGCTGGGCATCTTGTAAGTTAACGCTAGCGATGGTGATACCGGCATGGTAATCGTCCATTGCGCTTTGAATTTCGCGTTTGATTTCGGCAACAATTTCGCTACGGCCTTCTGTTAATACGAAGTCCATGTTGTTACGACCAATCACTGCGCGTTCAACACTTTCAGTTAATTGTTTTAGGGTTGCTTCGTTGTCTTTAACATTAAATAAATAGTCTTTAGCGTTATTGATTTGGTATTGCACAGCTAAACGGACATTAATAATGTTTTCATCGCTGGTTAACATCAACGATTCTTGTGGAATCGTTGCGGCTTTTGCAAAGCGGCTTGAGTCGCGGTAGCCAATTTCGATAAAGCGTTGTTGTTCAACATTAACGATTTTAACTTTCTCAATCGGTAAAGGCAGATGCCAATGTGGACCAGGTTGGGTGGTCTCTGTATAAGCACCAAAACGAGTCACCAC
>JBEGMT010000324.1:0-2512 GCA_041182925.1 Pseudomonadota bacterium
CTACTAATTGCGTGGTGAAGGCTTTGGTTGAAGCAACGCCAATTTCTGGGCCAGCACGAGTCATCAACACCAAATCCGACTCTCTGACCAATGAACTTTCTGGGGCATTACAAATGACTAAGGAGTGCTTAACGCCTAACCGTTTAGCTTCTAATAAGGCCGCCAACGTATCTGCGGTTTCACCCGATTGGGAAATGGTTACCACTAAAGTATCAGGCGAAATCACTGGGTTACGATAACGAAATTCGCTGGCAACTTCGATAGAGCAGGGCACACGCGCCAATTCTTCAAACCAATAACGTGCGACTAAACCCGAATGGTAACTGGTGCCACAAGCCAAAATCAGCACCGATTTGATTTGGTCAAAAATCTCGGTGGCATTGTGACCGAAACTGGTTTCTTGCAAACGATGGTTAATGAAGCGGCCTTCCAATGTTTCTGATACCGCCCAAGGTTGCTCATAAATTTCTTTGAGCATGTAGTGACGATATTGGCCTTTGTCTACTGCATCGGCTTTAAGCTGGCTTTCGGTTATTGGTCGTTCGACCAATTCACCCGCTTCATCATAAATCTGCAAACTGTCGATTTTAATAACGGCAATATCGCCTTCTTTGAGGAAAATAAAGCGTTGTGTTACCGGCAGCAGGGCAGCAATATCGGAAGCAATGAAATATTCACCAATCCCAACCCCAATCACCAACGGACTACCTTTACGGCAAGCGATTAAGGTATTAGGCTCTTCGGTGTAAACCACGCCCAACGCATAAGCGCCATGCAAACTGGCGATTGTGGTTTTGACTGCGCTAAATAAGCTGTCCGAGGTTTTAAGTTGTTCAGCTATTTTGTGGACAATAACTTCGGTATCGGTTTCAGAAGTAAATTCATAACCTTCTGTTTTAAGCGACGAACGCAGTTGCTCGTGATTTTCGATAATGCCGTTATGAACCACGGCAACTTTATCGACGCTGATATGAGGGTGGGCATTGCGAGTACTAGGTTTACCATGTGTTGCCCAACGCGTGTGAGCAATGCCGATAGTCCCTTCGATAGGATCTTCAGCAATTAACGCCTCCAAACCTCTAACTTTACCTAACTCACGTTTTCTAAAAATTTGCTGATCGCTAACCACTGCCAAGCCTGCCGAATCATAGCCGCGGTATTCCAAGCGTTTTAAGCCTTCAATTAAAATAGGTACCACGTTACGCTGGGCAACGCCAGCCACAATCCCACACATACTTATTTCTCCTTTTTAACCGGACGCTGCCAACTGGCAATGTTGACTTGTTTAGTTCGACTGAGGGTTAACTGATCGTCGGGTGTGTCTTTGGTAATAGTGGAACCGGCACCAATCGTGGCATTTTTGCCAATCACCACAGGCGCAACTAATTGGCTGTCTGAGCCGATAAAGGCGCCATCACCGATTATGGTTTTGAATTTATTGACACCATCGTAGTTACAGGTAATCGTACCAGCACCGATATTGACTTTACTTCCGACCTCACTATCACCAACGTAGCTTAAGTGGTTGATTTTGCTACCGCTGGCAACCGTTGATTTTTTGATTTCGACGAAATTGCCGATATGAACATGATCGGCTAATTCTGTTTGTGGGCGTAAGCGGGCATAAGGGCCGATACGGCTATTGGCGCCAACCACAGCATCTTCAATCAAGCTATTAGCTAGAATTTCAACGTGTTCAGCGATCGTGGCATTTTTAATAATGCAGTTAGCACCGATTTTGACGTTTGAGCCAATACGGTTTACGCCTTCAAAAATCACGTTGACGTCAACATCAATATCTTGCCCAAGCTCGGCAAATTCACCTCTGACATCAATTCGATTGGGATCACGTAAGGTAACGCCTTTTTCCATGAGGCTATAGGCTTGTTGTTGCTGATAAACCCTTTCTAAATGCGCTAATTGATTGCGGTTATTGACGCCTAAGACTTCGTCCTGACTACTAGCTTGGGTGGTTTTGATAGTTAAGCCATCGGCAACGGCCATTTCAATAATATCGGTTAGATAATATTCATTTTGCGCATTGTTATTACTTAGTCTGCCTAGCCAGTCGATTAATTGCTTACCTTTGCAAGCGAGAATACCCGTGTTGCCTTCGTTAATCTCCAACTCACTAGAATTGGCATCTTTTTGTTCGACAATTTTAGTCACTGCTCCGTCAGCATTTCTAACGATACGGCCATAGCCAGTTGGGTCATCCAAAACGACTGTCAATAAAGCTAATAATTGTGAACTAACGTCCTGCAATAGGGTTTGCAAGGTCTGTGATTTTAATAACGGCACGTCACCATACAAAATCAAAACTGTATCTGCATCTTCTACATGGTGAATGGCTTGTTGAACAGCATGACCGGTTCCAAGCTGTTGTTTTTGCTCAATCCAAGTAGCCTCAAAATGATTGAGAGTTTGTTTAACGGTTTCTCCGCCATGTCCATAGATAATGAAAACTTTGTTATTTTCTAACTCTAAACTGGTGTCATAGACGTGATGCAAT
>JBEGMT010000325.1:0-11377 GCA_041182925.1 Pseudomonadota bacterium
GATTTATTTTAATGACACGCCCATCAATGAAATCGGTTTGGATGTGGTGCGTGAGCATGTGGCGACCGTGTTGCAAAATCCAGCTTTATTAAATGCCAGTATTCGTGCCAATCTGACCTTAGGCCGAGAGATTGATGACCGTGAATTATGGGAAGCGCTGGAATTAGCGCAATTAAAATCAACCGTACTGGAAATGGAACTGGGCTTGGATACCGTGGTTGGCCGACAAGGTGTCAGGTTATCCGGTGGTCAACGCCAGCGTTTAGCGATTGCGCGGATGATAGTCAGCAAGCCGTCGGTGGTGATTTTAGATGAGGCCACTTCCGCATTAGATACCGAAACCGAATACAAACTGCATCAAGCTTTAAACAGCTTTTTGCAAGGTCGAACCACTTTAATTATTGCCCATCGACTAAGCGCGGTTAAACAAGCCGATCACGTTTATGTGTTTGAGCAAGGTCAAATCTGCGAACAAGGCAGTCACGAAACCTTGATTCAAAAAAATGGCTTATATTCCAAACTTTACCGAGATTACGCATAGTGACCGACATCTACGACTTACACAGTCATTCCATCGCCTCCGATGGCGCACTTTCACCCACCGAGTTAGTCAAACGCGCCCATGAAAAAGGCGTCACGGTTTTGGCCTTGACCGATCACGACACCACCAACGGTTTAGCCGAAGCGCAACAAGCCGCAGCAGGCTTGGGAATGCGCTTAATCAATGGTATTGAATTATCCGCCAGTCATTTGAATCAATGCTTGCATATTGTTGGTTTGAATATCGACCCGCATAACGCCGCGTTGAGTGAAGGCATCGCTCATCAACAAAATATTCGTGATTTACGAGCTAAACAAATCGCCGAAAAACTGGAAAAAAAGAAAATTTTTGGCGCCTATGAATATGTTACTCAGGTGGCGGGCAATGGTGAAATTACCCGTTCGCACTTTGCTGATTTTTTATTAGCCAATCAGTATGTGACGACACAACAAGAAGCCTTTGATCGCTATTTAAGCAAAGGTCAATCCGCATTCGTGCCGACAGTTTGGGCCAGTTTGGAGCAGACGGTGGCTTGGATTAAAGCGGCGGGAGGTGTGGCGGTATTGGCGCATCCTATGCGTTATAAACTCAGCACTAAGTGGATGAATCGGGCTTTAGCGGTATTTAAACAAGCTGGAGGCGAGGGGATTGAAGTGGTCACGGGTCGAGCCAGTCTCGAAGAAATCCGTATCAGTCAGCAATTTGCCGAAAAACACCAACTTTACGCTTCGGCGGGTTCCGATTTTCACGCCCCCGATAATCTGTATTTAGAACTCGGACGTTTAGCAGCTATGCCAGTTGGTTTAAAACCGGTTTGGCAATTATTTTAATTGGTCTGTAATAAATCAAAACCAATCGCTTGTGCTAATTGGTTTTGTTTGTTTTCGCTGATATTTAGCAGAATAGCTTTGGCGTCTATTGAAGCGGATAAAGAAATCAATTGTTGTAGTTTCTCTTTGATTTTAAGTTCATAAAATTTATCAGAATCGGTTGCAAATAAACCGACAAAATCCGGTGATGATTTAACAATTAAATCAAATGTTGATTTATCGAGGCTGTGATAATCAAATTTCAAAGCGATTCGATAGCCGCGACGTTGATAGTTAGCCAAGCCTTTTAATAACGAATGATAAAACCGTGAATAAAGGCCATTGACGGTCATAGCAATCGCGACATTATGGGTTTGCAAACCGCATTGGCCGATGACTTCTTCAAAATAGGCGCCGTGATCAGTTTTAACACCGAGAATATGTCTAGGGTCGACATCTAAAAACAATAATTCATCCCGATGCGATTGCGGTAGATAGTTCAGCATGTGCACAGTTCTGGTTAAGCGATCAAAGTTGATAATTGACTCGGATGAGTTGTGCGTTTGCTTTTGTGGGTCAAGTAGATTATCTAATTCGGTGGTTTGCAGTATCGGTGCGTGATTAGCGCTGACTTTCAGTTGCGCGGCATGGCCGACGATGGTTTGGTGATTATCGTTCGTTCGAATTGGATTTAATCGCGTACTAACTAGAATCGGACCAAATAAGCCATCGACTTTGTCATTGTTTAATATAAAGGGTCTAAAGCCGGCATTATGTTCGTACTCTAATCGGTCATTAAAATATTCAACTAATTGTTGCAGAGGCATATTAATCAATCCTGTCTAAATTATCATTTGGTATTCGGCTTGTGTTTGGCGAGGGTTTAAAAAAGGCAGGAGATTGTCCCGCCATCAAAGACGTCCTTGATGCTAGGAGGAGGTTAGCGTTGTCCTTAGTTCGCACATAACAGCCATGGAATGCCGTTGGGAATAGATTAATAAAAATTCTTTATTTTATGAAACGATAAAAAATAATTTTTATATCTATTTATCAGATAATAAGTTGAGACTTGATTAATCTGCTTAGTAAGCTTGACAAAAACCGCAAAAAACAAGTACTTTTAATTAAACGCTGACTGGACAACCGGAGGCCGATGCATCTTTGACGATGCATTGGCCTTTTTTTTGGCCTAAAGAAAATGGTAAAGCAATAAAAATGATAAGGATCGAAGCATGACAGTGGTTGGAAACCAAAACGATTGGGGTATTGAAGCCTTGGTGAGTCAATTACGCGACATCAGACATCAATCACTGGAACAACGCCAACGCCGTCATCAACCACCCAAATTACCGTCGCGTAGCGTTATTGCTGAAATTGTCGAGAATTTAGGCGCTGTTTTATTTCCTAACCGTTTGGGTCAGCCTGATCTTAAAGACGAAGGCATTGATTATTTTGTTGGTCATACCTTAGATAGTTTATTGCGCCAACTGCATCAGCAATTGGCTTTAGAGCTTAATTTTATCGCCGAACAGCAAGGTCTATGTGTCGATGCGAAAGGGCAAGCGGCCGAAATTACCCGTCAGTTTGCCGTTACTTTACCGGCTATTCGGTTGTTAATTGATAGCGATATTCAAGCCGCATACGAAGGTGATCCGGCAGCAAGATGTGCGGATGAAGTCTTGGTTTGTTATCCCGGGATAGTCGCGGTTATTCATCACCGCATCGCTCATGTTTTGTATCAAGCCGGTGCGCATTTGGTGGCCAGAATCATTGCTGAAATCGCCCATTCAGCGACAGGGATTGATATTCACCCCGGCGCACAAATTGCCGACAGTTTTTTTATTGATCATGGCACCGGTGTGGTGATTGGCGAAACAGCGGTTATTGGTCGCAATGTCCGTCTTTATCAGGCGGTAACGTTGGGAGCCAAACGGTTTGCTAAAGATGACAACGGTATGCTGGTTAAGGGCAATCCTCGTCATCCGATTGTTGAAGACGATGTAGTGATTTATGCCGGAGCCACTATTTTAGGCCGTATTACTATCGGTCGCGGTTCAACCATTGGTGGCAACGTCTGGTTAACCAACAGCGTCCCTGAAGGCAGTCATATTAGCCAAGCGCAATCCAAGAGCGCGATGTTTGTCAGTGGGGCGGGGATTTAATTACATCGTTGGCTTTCGCTACGCTCAGGGAACTGCTTAATAGTTTGTAGTAAACGTCGGCATGGATCGCCTACGTTTTTAAAACGTCGTAGTTTCGACAATAAAAAATTGTATTAACCAAAACACAGGAAAAAAATCATGTCAGACATCCATCAAGCTCATACCGCATTAGGCGACGTCGCTGCGCGTACCTTATCGAATGCGACTAAAACCGTACCAATGATGGGTACGATTACCCCGCGTTGGCTGGTTCACCTGTTGCCTTGGGTGCCAGTCGAAGCCGGTATCTACCGTGTTAACCGAGTTAAAAGTGATACCAGCATCAGCGTTGATTGCTCAAGCTTAGACGAAAAAGTATTGCCACAAACTTTCGTTGATTACGAAGAATGGGGCCGTGAATACCGTTTAAACGCCGTCAACACGGTATTAGACGTTCACACTCGCGTAGCTGATTTGTACAGCAGCCCATACAATCAAATCCACGAACAATTACGTTTAACCATCGAAACCGTTAAAGAACGTCAAGAAAGCGAATTGTTGAACAATGCTGAATACGGTTTGCTAAACAACGTCGCGCCATCAATGAAAGTGCAACCACGCACTGGCGCGCCTACACCCGATGATTTGGATGAATTAATCGCTAGAGTCTGGAAAGAACCCGGTTTTTTCTTGGCGCATCCACGCGCGATTGCAGCCTTTGGCCGTGAATGTACTCGCCGTGGCACACCACCACCAACCGTGACCTTGTTCGGCTCACAATTCATCACTTGGCGCGGTATTCCATTAATCCCAACCGACAAACTGAAAATTGTTGATGGCAAAACCAACATCTTGTTGTTACGTACAGGTGAAAGCCGTCAGGGTGTGGTGGGTTTGTATCAACCTAATTTAACTGATGAATTAAGCATGGGGCTTTCTGTGCGTTTCATGGGTATCAACCACAAAGCGATTGCCTCTTACTTAGTGTCACTTTACTGCTCATTAGCGGTATTAACTGAAGACGCATTAGGTGTATTGGAGAATGTTGAAGTAGGCAAGTACCATGAGTACAAATAACCTCGAACTATCGAGTTTGGCTCGGCAAGCCTTGACTGGTGTCCCAGATGCGGGCGCTGGTTTGCCCGATGTGGCAGAGTTGACAGCGTTGGCTAATCAGTTTTTTGCCGCATTGCCAAATGAAACTGTGTTGCTTGATAAATTACCGAGTAATCTGAATCCATCGGTGATTACTAGCCACTTGCCAACTAACAACGTACCGCAAATTGATGATGGTGCCTTGTCGGCACTGGCTCAACGTGGTTTTGGTTCACCGAACGAGTCGGAGCTAAAAAGCGTTTTGAACCGCGCGCCAGCGTTTACATCAAGTCTGCCAACCGCTGATTCAGCCGGTTCATCGTTTTATTTTCTTGACGGTGTTACCAGTTTAAACAGTAAAGCGCAATTGCTCGGTTTGTCGGCGCCGAAAGCGGCGTTTGATGTGCATGCCGTGCGTCGCGATTTTCCAATTTTGAAAGAGCGGGTTAACGGTCATCAATTGGCTTGGTTGGACAATGCGGCAACCACGCAAAAGCCACAAGTGGTGATTGATCGGATTTCTGAGTTTTATCAACATGAAAACTCCAATATTCACCGTGCAGCCCATGAGTTAGCGGCAAGAGCCACTGATGCCTATGAAGGTGCGCGTCATATTGTCACTCGCTTTATCAATGCACCATCAGCCAACGAAGTGATTTTCGTTCGTGGCGCTACCGAAGCAATCAATTTGGTAGCGAAAAGCTGGGGTCGGCAAAACATCACTGAAGGCGATGAGATTATTGTCAGTTGGTTAGAACATCACGCCAATATCGTACCTTGGCAGCAATTGTGTGCTGAAACGGGCGCCGTATTGCGAGTGATTCCGGTCGATGATAACGGTCAGGTGATTTTGGCGGAGTTTCAAAAGCTGTTAAATCCACGCACAAAGCTGGTGTCATTTACCCAAGTATCCAATGCGTTGGGAACAGTGACGCCAGCGCAGGAAATGATAGCGATGGCGCATCGTGCAGGTGCTAAAGTCTTGTTGGATGGCGCGCAATCGGTTTCACATTTGCGAGTTGATGTGCAAGCCTTAGATTGCGATTGGTTTGTGTTTTCAGGCCACAAAATCTTTGGTCCAACCGGGATTGGCGTTGTCTATGGCAAAGCCGAAGTCCTAGAAGCTACCCAGCCTTGGCAGGGTGGCGGCAATATGATTGAAGACGTGACTTTCGAGAAAACCGTCTATCAACCAGCACCGGCTAAATTTGAAGCGGGTACTGGCAATATTGCTGATGCGGTCGGTCTTGGCGCTGCGCTGGAATACGTCAATAAACTGGGTATTGAACGAATTGCTCAATATGAGCATGAGTTACTGGTTTACGGTATGCACGCTTTGCAATCGGTGCCGGGTGTGCGTTTGATTGGTACGGCGCCGGATAAAGCCAGTGTGTTGTCATTCACCTTAGCTGGGCATAGTACCCAAGATGTAGGCGCAGCTTTAAACAAAGTCGGTATCGCTGTGCGTTCCGGTCATCATTGTGCTCAACCGATCCTGCGTCGCTTTGGTGTTGAAACAACGGTGCGTCCTTCATTAGCGTTTTACAACACCTACGAAGAAATTGATCGTTTGGTGGCCACTGTCAAGGCTTTACAATGCAGTAAGCACAAGTTTTAAACCAATACAGAACCGCACAGGCTAATTGTTGCTGGACAACAGAGAGGCTTAAGCCAGCACACAGCATATCTATTTGATACAGATTGGCGGCAACCACCGCCACATAAAACTAACGACCGGTGTAACAACCGGTTTTTTTAGGTCCGAAGTTTCACAGAGAAAATAAAGATCCAGCCCAGTCAAAATTCACTCCTCCTCACCTTCGCGCTTTTTGTGATTTTTTGTGCAGTGTAAGTGCGAATTGAAGGCGAAATAACGCTTTAATTCCAATTTTATTGGTAGTGGCGATTGGTTTTTATCGATGGAATTTTGGGGGAGTTTTAACTTTAGCGGTGATTTTTGAAATGGCTAAACCGCCAATTGACCGCCAAACACAATGGTTTAAATTGAAATTTTTTATTTATCAATGGGTTATGTGGCGGAGAGAAAGGGATTCGAACCCTTGATACGTTGCCGTATACACACTTTCCAGGCGTGCGCCTTCGACCGCTCGGCCATCTCTCCGTATTTTAGTAGCTAACAACCACTAAGGGCCGAGCAGAATATAGCAATTCAGGGTTGATTGCAATGAATTTAGAGTATTTAAATCGACAACTATAAACATGTTTAATGCTGATGGGGTTGCCTACATTCATTAACAAAACTCAAATCGCTTCAAACACCACAACACTCTGTCGATGCACTTGATAAATACCACTACTTATGGGTATTTGCTGACCAGCCTCAAAAATATCGGTTGGTGCTGATTTTCCAGTATCAACGCTTAAATGCCATATTTTGCCAGCAATATCGGGTAGTTGAATGTCGATATTGTCATCTGACATATTCATGACAATATGCAAATCGGCTTCGTTTTCTTCAATCGCTGCTAACGTGTAGGCCAAAAAGCGATTATCGGGTATGTCCCATTTAGGCGCTTGATCAGGTTTGCTACTGTGCCAGGTAATATCTGCTAAGGTTCGGCCTTTGACAGCTTGGCCAGTTAAAAAATGGCGGCGCATCAGCGATGCATGACGTTTACGAAGTTGAATCATCAATTGCACAAAACGCAATATATCGGCATTGTCTTCACTAGCTTGCCAGTCTAGCCAGCTCAGCGGGTTATCTTGGCAGTAGCTATTGTTATTACCTTGTTGGCTATTCAAAAACTCGTCACCGGCTAATAGCATTGGTACGCCTAGGCTTAGCAACAAAATTGCATAGGCGTTTCTAGCGGATTGCTTGCGTAGTGCTAGGATTGTTGGGTCGTTAGTCGGGCCTTCAACGCCACAATTGAAACTCAGATTATTATTGCAACCATCACGATTATCTTCACCATTAGCAATGTTGTGTTTTTGGCTATAGCTGAACAAATCGTTTAGAGTGAAACCATCGTGGCAGGTGATGAAGTTAATCCCGCTAATTGGTAGTCGATGTTGCGGTTGATACAAATCACTGCTGCCGCAAATCCGAGTCGCGACTTCGCTGATAATGCCACTTTCACCACCAATAAAGCGCCGAATCACATCACGGTAGCGACCATTCCACTCGCCCCAGCGATAACCTGGGAAATTACCAACTTGATACAAGCCAGCCGCATCCCACGCTTCGGCAATCAATTTGGTTCGACTGAGTTTTTCGGATAATTCGATGCCCCAAACCAAAGGTGGATCTTGTAATACCGTGCCATCTTCGCCGCGTGCCAAAGCACTGGCTAAGTCAAAGCGAAAACCGTCAATGTGCATTTCCCGCACCCAATATTCCAAGCAACTGATAATGAAATTAGTCACTAACGGGTGGTTGCCGTTGATGGTGTTACCACAACCGGTGTAGTCGTGAAAAATCCGTTTGTCGTGTTTGTCGGTCAGGTAAAAACTGTTGCCAGTGATGCCTTTGAAATTGATCACAGGGCCATCGGCACCCGCTTCCGAGGTGTGGTTAAACACCACGTCCATAATTACGCCGATTCCCGCTTTGTGTAAGGCTTTGACTAAATCACGAAATTCGCGGATATGGGTGGCTTTTTCAGGGGTGACGCAATAGCCAGGATGAGGGCTAAAGAAGCTATGGGTGCTATAGCCCCAATAATTTTTCAAACCTAATTCTGCGGTATGAACCGGAACATCTTGTTCATCAAAGGCCATCACTGGCAATAATTCAACGTGGGTAATACCCAATTGTTGCAGATAGGGGATTTTTTCGATTAAACCAGCAAAGGTGCCGGGATTTTTAACCCCAGAGGAGGGGTGACGCGTGAAACCGCCGACATGCAATTCATAAATAATGGCTTTTTCGCTACGAATCACTAACGGTTTGTCGCCTTCCCAGTCATAGTCGTTATCAACCACAGCGGCTTTCATGGCAAAAGCGCTGTTATCACCGACTTGGCAGGCTTTGCTACGATTCCAAAGTTTATTGCTTATGGCTCGCGCCCAAGGGTCGAGTAAGAGTTTTTGCCGATCAAAACGTAAGCCCGATTCTTTGGTTAAAGAAGGGCCATCTATCCGCCAGCCATACCAAGTGCCGACTGGCAAGTTTTCAACGAACACATGCCAAGAAAAGAAGGTGTGGTTTTTATGACGTTCTAAGTGAATGATCTGAAACGGCTTTTTGCTAGTTGATGTTTTAAATAGCAATAATTCCACATCAGTCGCATGACGACTGGAGATCGAAAAATTAACACCCTCGTCGTTAACTTTGGTACCCAGTGGGTAAGGACTGCCTGAGCGAAATGTGTATTGTTTTGTCATAACCTAAAGCAAAAGTGGCCTGAAGCTACGATTTTACTGCAAAACCCAGCAGTTAAAGCGGCTTTCGTTCTCAATCAGCGAATGACAAAGGTATAATCGCCGCTCCTTTTTGTTGTTTACCACTCGTTACTTATGACCACTGTTAATACCGAAAAACTTTCCAGCGCCCGTTTTGCCGAAGCAACCGATGCTTTTGTTGAAGAATTTACCGCTTCGGTGAATTTCGACCAGCGTATGGCGATGCAAGATATTCAAGGCTCGTTAGCCCATGCTGCGATGCTGAATCAGATCGGTATTCTCACTGCCCAAGAATTAGCAGATATTCAACGTGGTTTAGCGCAAATCAGTGGCGAAATTGAGCGTGGTGAGTTTGTCTGGTCGATTAAACAGGAAGATGTTCACATGAATATCGAAGCGCGCTTAACTGATTTAATTGGCATCGCTGGCAAAAAACTCCACACCGGTCGTTCACGTAATGACCAAGTGGCAACCGATATTCGTCTGTATTTGCGTAGCGAAATTACCACGATTTTGGCGCAGTTACGTCGTTTGCAAGTGGCGTTACTGGATGTTGCTGAGCGTGAAGCTGAAACCATCATGCCAGGTTTTACTCATCTACAAGTGGCTCAACCTGTCACCTTTGGCCATCATCTAATGGCTTGGTTTGAAATGTTGTGCCGCGACGAACAACGTCTGCAAGATTGCTGCAAACGCATCAACATTATGCCGCTAGGCGCCGCGGCTTTAGCAGGCACCAGCTATCCGATTGACCGCTTTATGACCGCCGAATTGTTGGGATTTGAGCGTCCGTCTTACAACTCTTTGGATTCTGTCAGCGACCGTGATTTTGCGATTGAATTTGCTGCTGCCGGCAGTTTAATCATGGTGCATTTATCACGTTTTTCCGAAGAATTGGTGCTTTGGGCCAGCGCGCAATTTGATTTTATCGATATTCCTGATGCTTTCTGCACTGGCTCATCAATCATGCCGCAAAAGAAAAATCCTGATGTGCCTGAATTAGTGCGCGGTAAAGCAGGGCGGGTAACGGGGCATTTAATGTCGTTATTGATGTTGATGAAAAGTCAGCCTTTGGCCTACAACAAAGACAATCAAGAAGACAAAGAACCGTTATTTGATACCGCAGACACTTTAATCAACTGCCTACGCGCCTTTGCCGACATGATGCCGCACATCAAAGCCAAACCGGAAAACATGTACAACGCCGCAAAACGGGGCTTCGCTACTGCGACAGATTTGGCCGACTACTTGGTGCGTAAAGGAATCCCATTCCGTGACGCACACGAAGTGGTGGGGCAAGCGGTGCGTTTAGGCGTTGATAGCAAACGTGATTTATCCGAATTGAGCTTAGCGGAGTTACAAAGCTTCTCAGCCCAAATCAGCGAAGATGTGTTTGATATTTTGAAATTGGAAGGCTCAGTTGCGGCGCGTAGTCATATTGGTGGCACTGCGCCGGAGACAGTTAAGGCCGCGATTCAAAGGGCAAGAGGTGAGCTGCTGAAGTAAACGAGATAGATTAAAAGGCTGGTTCGCCCCCAGCCTTTCCTAAATAAAGCGTGAAGCGAAAAACACGCCGGCCATTAAACTTAAATTACCCGCGAAAACTGCTGCTGTTTCAAAGCTAAATATTTATCAAACACCATACAAATATTTCTAATCAATAAACGCCCAGCGGCTTCGACTTGAATGCCGTTTTGATCTAATCGTAATAAACCATCAGTTTGCATTACCGCTAAATTTTCTAATTCAGGCGCGAAATACTCAGCAAACTTGATATTAAATTCAGTTTCAATGGTTTTAAAACTTAATTCAAAATGGCAAATTAAATAAGTAATCACCGCGCGGCGTAGTTTGTCGTCTTCATCTAAAGCAACACCACGAAATACCGGTAATTTGCCAGCAGCAATCGCTTGATTATATTCATCCAGTTCTTTGTAATTCTGCACATATGCATCGCCTACTCGACCAATAGAAGTGACGCCCAAGCCAACTAAATCGCAGTCTGAATGGGTCGAATAGCCTTGGAAATTACGATATAGCTTCCCTTCGCGCTGAGCTATGGCTAATTCATCATCAGGTTTGGCGAAATGATCCATACCGATATAAACATAACCGGCATCGGTGAGTTTTTTACCGACCATTTGCAGAATTTCCAAGCGCAAAGCCGGTGTTGGTAGTTCGTGATCGTTGATTTGGCGCTGGGTTTTAAACTTGCTCGGCATGTGCGCGTAGTTAAAAATCGAGAACCGGTCTGGCGAATAGTCCAACACTTGATCCAAAGTGCTGGCGAAGGTTTGTTCGGTTTGCAGTGGCAAGCCGTAGATTAAATCGACATTGGTGGAGCGGAAACCTTGTTTTCTGGCCGACTCCAACACCGCAAAAGTTTGTTGTTTAGTTTGCAGACGATTAACGGCTTTTTGCACCGC
>JBEGMT010000326.1:0-10615 GCA_041182925.1 Pseudomonadota bacterium
GTGTACCGCAAGATGAAGCCGATGATGTTCGGGCTTTACTCGCTGAACATGAGATTGATTTTTATGAAACCCATGATGGTAATTGGGGTGTATCAATGCCGGCAATTTGGTTACACAACCAAGATGACTTAGAGATTGCCCAACCATTATTTGACGAGTATCAATATCAACGGGCGATTGAGCAACGGGCGTTGTATCGACAATTAAAGCGACAAGGCGAACACACTAGCTTTTGGCAACAAACCCTAAAACGTCCAATACGGTTTTTGTTTTATAGCGGATTTATGGCTTTGATCGCTTACTGTTCAGTGAAATGGCTGTTTGAGTTGGGTTTATAAATGTTCGCCCAGTCATGATGGGCGAACAGATGATAAACAAAGCTTATTTCGGGCTTTGCAAAATAATCAAGGCTCTTTGTACATGCTCAGCTAACTCCACCCCTAAATCGGTTAAATAACCGCCATCTTTTTGGGTAATTACGCCTTTAGCAAATAAACGCTCTGCAGCGGCAATCAGCTGTGGATCAGCATTACCATGTACTTTTACGCCTTCTTGGTGGGACTCCAGATTGAACAGTGCTAAAAATTTAATTTCTGCTACTAATGCGTCGGTTAAAGCCATGTGAGATTCCTCTTATTGATTATTAAACTTTCCAAGACGGAAAGAGCTACTGCTGCTTACCGCTAACGAGTTAGCGGCTATAAAACTGACTATCGGTATAAAGCTCATGAATATGGCGTATTAAAACCATAATCACCGAGGCAACCGGCAAGGCTAATAAAACCCCTAAAAATCCAAATAACTGGCCGCCAGCTAATACCGAAAAAATCACCACCACTGGATGCAAACCGATTTTGTTACCGACTAACCAAGGCGTCAATAACATACCTTCCAAACTATGCCCTACCCCAAATACAATCAATACTGGCACTAAATGCATGACATTTTGAAATTGTAATAAAGCTGCAATTCCCGCTAAAGTAATGCCAATAATCACGCCCATATAAGGCACAAAACTGATTAATCCAGCCAATACGCCAATCAATAAGGCTAATTCTAAGTCAATCATCCACAGACCTAGGGTGTAAATCACACTCATTGCCAACATGACATAAAACTGACCGCGCATAAAAGCCGATAATACATTATCAGCTTCATTAGCTAATTTACCGACTGTGTCGGCAAACCGGCGAGGGAATAGATTATGGATTTTTACCATTAAATCATCCCAATCGCGTAATAAATAAAAAGTAATTACTGGGATTAATAATAAATTCATCACCCAGCCGATAATCATTGCCCCTGAATGAGATACTGACAAAATCAGGCTTTCATCTGCACCACCGGTTTTTTGCCAATAATTTCTAATTAATACAATCAATTGATCGGTTTGTATCGGTCGAAAGCTACGACCGAAATATTTTTGTAAAACGGGTACAACCGAATGATTAAACCAAGCTAAAGAAGCCGGTAATTTGTCAATAAATTCGCTAATTTGTAGTTCGATGGTCGGAATGACGATAATCAATAAAGTAGCGATGATTAAAATAATGCCCGAAAACACTACCATCACTGCCATAGTACGATTTAACTGCCGTTCATGATAACGATAGGTTTCCAATCTATCGACTAGCGGATCCCCTAAATAAGCTAATACACCAGCAAATACAAATGGCATTAAAATTGGCGCTAGCCTGTAGATTAACCAACCGAGTAAAGCGGTAAAGGCTAGAAAAAACCATTTTTGGGAATCACTCATACACACACCTTAGGCTTGTGATTTACGGCGAGCTTTTAATAATTCGATCAGAATCGGCAAAAATGAAATCACAATAATGGCCAAAATCACTAATTCAAAATGTTGTTTAACTTGCGGAATATTACCGAAGAAATAACCAGCACCACCACAAACTAACACCCAAGCCATACCACCGATAATATTAAAACTAATAAATTTCGAGTAAGGCATATACCCAATACCGGCCACAAACGGTGCAAAAGAGCGCACAATCGGTACAAAGCGAGCGAGAACAATGGTTTTCGCACCGTAGGTTTGGTAAAAGTCTTCAGCTTTATCCAAATGCTGCTGATTAACCCAACTCAGATTATGTGCTCGCTGACCAATACGGCGACCTATCCAATAATTTAAGGTATCACCCAAAATAGCCGCGCTGATCAACAAACCAAGTAGCCAATATAAGTTCAGAGTGCCCATCGCAACCAAAGCACCGGTTGCAAATAACAACGAATCACCCGGTAAAAACGGCATCACGATTAGGCCAGTTTCAATAAATATCACTAAGAATAAAACACCATAAATCAATAAACCGTAATCAGCTACCAAGCCGTCTAAATATTTGTCGATATGCAATAAAATATCGATCAGGTGATTGAGCAATTCCATAACTATCTCGTTAAGGTTGAATAGTTGATGAAAGACTAAAATATGCCACTATAGCAGCCGCAATTAAGCCAACTACGGCTAACACCAGCCACAAACTATTTGATTGCTTAGCAGGTTTAATCGTTTCGACACCTTCGATGCTGACATTAACCGCTTTTGACTTACCACCTGCTTCTTTTTCGACTTCATAAAACAATACATCTCCACGCACCGGTCGGCGTGCCATACCTTTTAAAGAGGAGATGTGTACAAAAATATCTTTATCATCATGTTCAGGCTTGATAAAACCAAACCCCCTATCGTCTTTCCAAGTTTTTAAAATGCCTTTATAGACAGTCTTTGCCATTTGTTTACCTATGTTTTCTTCTAAATGTTATTGCGTAGAGCCTGTCTTGAAGATTTTATGGCTCTACATGGCTCGAAGGGACAAACTAAAGTCTGCCCGAACGATTTTTTGATAGCGAGTTGCTTTTGGCTTCAGTAACACTATTCGGCGATTATGATTACTGAGATAAGAAAAATTTGGGGCGATGATTTACAAATTAAATAATCTGTAAATCATCAATTAATGCTAGTTAAGTTAAATTTATTTCAAAAAATAGATTATTTATCGATCAATACCTTGTCATCAATCACTAATTTAGACACACCACCAATAGCTAGCTTCAGTGTGCAGGAGGCGGTTTTGAAATTAGAATCCGCTTCGCCAACCCATTCCATCGTGACATAAGTATTTTTATCAGTATCAGTTTTAGATGGAAAGTAAACCTGTGTCCCGGTATGTTCTTTAATCAATCTAGGACATTTCTGGTTTGCCATTTCTTGCATGGCAACCAAGGTTCTAATTTGTGCAGCTGATTCTTTTTCTTCATTACTTTGTTGTTTGCTCATGCCAACCATAATGAAACCAACGATTATTGCACCAATAAGCGCTAAACCTACTTTCTTTATTTCGCCCATTTTGCTCTCCTAAATTTATAGTTTTTGTCGAAAATCCGAGCTATTAGCTCGGATTCTATGCGAAACGATTAAGCTCAGCAATAAAAGCCCTAGTTTTATTGTGGATCGACTTGCTCAATCCAATCGCCAAGATTGTAATAGTTAGTGACTCGCGCCACTTTGCCATCACGAATATCAAAAAAAGCACCAGCAGGTAAACGGTAAGTTTGACCTTTGGCTTCTGGTAAGCCTTCGTCAGTATTTAGGTATTCGCCTAAAACCACAAATTCTGCCGCAGCGCGTGAACCGTCAGCATTAGCCATCACAACGATATTTTCCAATTGCTCACGATAATGGTGATTCATTTTCTGCATGAATTTGGTGAACGCTTCTTTACCTTCCTCTCGGTCACCCTGATTGATGTCGTGTACTACATCGTCAGTTAGCAAGCTTAGGAAAGTGTCCATATCGCCATTGTTAAATGCTTGGTAATACTGTTCAATCAGTTGTGTAGCTTGTTGCATAGTGTTGATTTCTTCAAGTTAAAAAACAATAATTTTGCCAGAATAGCGCTAATTTTTCAGCCTTAAAATTCAACACCTTGCTCGGCCTTGATTCCTTGCTGGTAGGCGTGCTTGATTAGCTGCATTTCTGTCACGGTATTGGCGACGTCAATCACCTCGGCAGGCGCATTACGACCGGTTAAAACCAAATGCATCCAAGCCGGTTTTTCGTTTTTAATAAATTCAGCCACTTCCTGACCTGTCAGCCAGTTATAGCTACAGCAGTAATTGATTTCATCAAGCACTACTAAATCGTATAAACCAGAGCGGATTTTTTCTTGGCAAAAAGCCCAAATATCACGCGTGGTTTTAATATCTTGTTCAGGATTTTTAGTATCCCAAGTAAAACCATCCCCCAAAGCGTGCCATTCAATATTATCAAAATGGGTGGCGGCTTTTTGTTCGCCGGTTTGCCATTGGCCTTTAATAAATTGGATGACGCAAACGCGCATTCCCCAACCAGCTGCTCGAAACACCATCCCAAAAGCACTAGAAGATTTACCTTTGCCTTCGCCGGTTAAAACCAAAACCACGCCCTTTCGTCTGTCTTTATTTTTCATGTTTTTTATATCGGTTATGTAGCGTGTTGAAAATTTTAAATCCGAGAATAATTGCTGCCAAAACGAAAGTAATTGCATTGGCAATGATGATGGCTTGATTTTCTAAATAAATCCCGTAAATCAACCACAGTAAAACACCCGTAGCAAACAAACTGTACATCCCCATAGATAAGGATTCGGTATCACGGGTTTTAATCGTCATAATCGCTTGCGGCAAAAAAGACACCGTGGTTAAAGTCGCCGCTGCGTAACCAATCAGTTCGAATGAAAATGTCATAAATTTAGAAATGCTGCCAAACGTAATAAATAGCTGCCAGTAATAACAGCTGTAAAAAAGCCGAGAGCCAGAAATAACCAACAAATAACATGACTTTAACGGGCTTTTCGACGGGTTTGGTGAAACTTAACCAACCGGCAATCAAACTAGATACGCTGGCTACCGCGAGTAAACTGGCAACAACTTGATCGGCTGTCATCATCTTGGTGGTGGCGCTAATACTTCACGGGAACCATTGCTTTCGGCAGGCGACACAACCCCGGCGTTTTCCATATCCTCGATAATCCGCGCGGCGCGGTTATAGCCAATTTTAAAACGGCGTTGAACGCTGGAAATTGACGCTTTACGCGAATCAGTAACGAAAGCTACCGCTTCATCATACAAACTATCCATTTCTGCGCCTTCACCGTCAGCGTTAGCAATTTCGCCATTATCTGAGCGCTCCTGGGTAATCTCATCCAAATAATTGGTAGGTCCAGTTTTTTTCAAGAACTCAACCACTCGATGCACTTCATGATCGTCAACAAAAGCGCCATGAGCGCGTAAAGGAATGCTGGTGCCGGAGGGTAAGAACAACATATCCCCATTGCCCAACAAGGCTTCTGCGCCACCTTGATCAATAATGGTTCGCGAGTCGATCCGCGATGAAACCTGAAAGGAAATACGGGTTGGTACGTTAGCTTTAATCAACCCCGTCAAAACATCAACCGATGGTCGTTGGGTTGCTAATACCAAATGGATACCAGCCGCTCGGGCTTTCTGGGCTAAACGAGCAATCAATTCTTCAACTTTCTTCCCGACAACCATCATCATGTCGGCTAACTCATCGATCACAATGACGATGCTAGGCAACGTAGTTAAAGTTGGGTAATCTTCCAAAGGAACTGGGGTTTCTGGCCTAAATAATGGATCGCGAATCGGTGTACCGTTAGCTGTAGCGTCATTAACCACTTGATTGTAACCAGCAAGATTTCTGACTCCAACCTTTGACATTAATTTATAGCGTCGCTCCATTTCCGCGACAGCCCAACGCAAGGCATTTTGAGCATCCTTCATATCGGTTACAACCGGCGTCAATAAATGTGGAATGCCCTCATAAACCGACAATTCCAACATTTTTGGGTCAATCATAATCAAGCGTACTTCATCTGGCTTAGCTTTATAAAGCAAGCTCAGAATCATGGTATTAATTGCTACCGATTTACCGGAGCCTGTCGTCCCCGCAACCAGGGCATGAGGCATTTTGCCTAAATCTGCAACCACCGGCGTGCCAGAAATGTCTTTACCCATTGCGATACTCAGTTTGGACTTAGCGCCTTCAAATTCATCGGATACTAACAAATCCCGCAACGAAACCATTTCACGTTCTTGGTTAGGAATCTCTAAACCAATCACTGACTTACCTTCGATAATTTCAACCACTCGCACGCTAGTTACCGATAAGCCACGCGCCAAATCTTTAGCTAAGCCAGTAATTCGACTACCTTTTACACCGGCAGCTAACCGCAATTCAAAGCGAGTAATCACCGGCCCCGGCAACACCGCTTCAACTTCAACTGAAATACCAAAATCTTGAAGAACTTCTTCTACGCGTCGAGAAAGCTCCTGCAACTCGGCTTTGGAATAGCGTTTGACTTTAATTTCCCGTTTATCCAGCAAAGACAAGCTTGGTAATGCATTCAGGAACTTATCATCATTGAAATCTTCTTTGGTTTTAGTCTCTTTTTTACGAATGGGTTTGAATACCTCAGGCTCTTGTAAAACCGGCTGTTCAATGGTTTTCAGAATCTGTAACTTGGATTTTTTTGGTTTTTCTTCTACTTCCGGCTCATCATCAGCAATCACTGACTTTGGCTTTCTGATTTCAACCCGAGTAACAGGACTTGCGGTCGGCTCTTCATCATTACGATAGCGCTGAGCGCCTGTAGCGGCCTGTTGTCCAGCGAAAGAAAACAGTGTTAAGGTCAATTTTCCAACCGCATTCATCACAGCTAACCAAGATAAACCAGTTAAGAGCGTGATACCTGCCATAAACAGCAATTGTAAAAATAGTGTCGAACCGGAATTACCTAATAAATGCACCAAAGTATCACCCACTTCACGTCCTACTATGCCCCCAGGGCTGTCAGGCAGATGTAATTTGGTTCTTAAGAAATGAAAATGCAGAAAGAATATCGCCGAACCCGCAATCATAGTGGCAACAAAACCAGTGGCACGAATAGCGATTTGGCCACGAGTCAATGCTTGATCATCAGGGGTAAATAGTAGATAGCCATACCAGAAAATCATCATCGGAATTAGGTAGGCCATGACTCCCAAGAAACTCAACATGAAATCAGCTAACCATGCACCGTACAATCCACAAGCATTATGAACCGCCTTATAGGAGGTACTGTGATTCCAACTGGGGTCTTCAAGATTGAACGTAATTAAGGCAATTAAAAAGAAAAGCGCGAAGCTAGAAAGCCCTAAAAATACAATCTCGCGATAACCTCGCTTCGATTTTTCTTCAACAACAGCAACCATGAGTAAAGGCTCTCAATAAAGCTCTAAAAAACAGGATTATAGATGATAAAGGTGATAATTCGCATGAAATGGCTGAAATCTAACTTGAATCCGTTGAAGCGGTTTAATCGCTGTGCAATTGCCCGTATAATTTTCACATCTTTATAAATCAATGGAACTTCAACATGGCTGCCACAAAACATTGCAAACTCTTAATTTTAGGCTCCGGCCCTGCCGGTTACACAGCTGCGGTTTATGCAGCTCGTGCTAACCTTAATCCAGTGATGATTACCGGTATGCAACAAGGCGGTCAATTAACGACAACCACCGAAGTTGATAACTGGCCGGGTGACGTTGATGGCGTCCAAGGTCCAGAATTAATGGAAAGAATGCGCTTACATGCGGAGCGTTTTGCGACTGAAATTATTTTCGACCATATCCACACCACCGATTTATCAAAACGTCCCTTCACGTTAACCGGTGATGCTGGCGTTTACACTTGTGATGCATTAATTATTGCCACTGGCGCATCAGCAAAATATTTGGGTTTGCCTTCTGAAGAAGCATTCAAAGGCAAAGGCGTTTCGGCTTGCGCAACTTGCGATGGTTTTTTCTATCGTAATAAACCGGTAGCTGTGATTGGTGGGGGTAATACAGCAGTTGAAGAAGCTTTATATTTATCGAATATTGCCTCTGAAGTGATTGTGGTTCATCGCCGCGACAAATTCCGGTCTGAAAAAATCTTGTCAGACAAATTGATTGAGAAATCTAAAACCGGCAATGTGCGTATTGAATGGAACCATCAGCTAGATGAAGTATTGGGGGATGATATGGGCGTCACCGGCTTACGCATCAAAAATGTTAACGACGGTAGCACTCAGGAAATTGATGTACACGGGGTATTTATTGCGATTGGCCATACACCCAATACTGATATTTTTGCTGGCCAGTTAGAAATGGATCACGGTTATATCGTGGTTAACAGCGGTATCAAAGGTAATGCAACAGCAACCAGTATTGCCGGAGTTTTCGCGGCGGGCGATGTGATGGACTCGCATTACAAACAGGCGATTACATCATCCGGCGCGGGTTGTATGGCTGCACTGGATGCTGAAAAGTTTTTAGACGACTTAAGCGACTAATCTTTATTCGCGCTAACCTCTTTGGTTAGCGCGATTCAATATTTCTATCGTATGCAACTCACTCAGCTTGACCCAACTAAGCCAGACCAGCAGTTTCCAGAGTTGAGTAAAGCATTAACAGACCCCAACGGCCTGTTAGCTTTTGGCGGCTGCTTATCAGCAACTCGTTTAATTAATGCTTATCGGCAAGGCATTTTCCCTTGGTATAACCCAGGCGAGCCGATTTTATGGTGGTCACCTGATCCACGTTTAATTGTATTTCCTGAGCGTATCAATATTTCGCGCAGTCTGAATAAAACACTGCGTAAACAATTGTTTGAAATTCGTTTTGACAGCGCCTTTTCTGAAGTCATGAAAGCTTGTGCCGAACCTCGGACAGAAACTACTGGAACTTGGATTAGTGCCGATATGCTGGCAGCTTATCAAACCTTACATCAACAAAATATCGCTCACAGCGTTGAAGCCTGGCAAAACGATGAATTAGTCGGCGGCTTGTATGGAGTAGCGATTGGCAAGGTGTTTTTCGGCGAATCGATGTTTCATCGTCGTACCGATGCTTCCAAAGTGGTATTTGTACATTTGGTTCAGCAATTAAAAGCTTGGGGGTATGAATTAATTGATTGCCAAGTAACCAGTGAACATTTATTAAGTTTAGGGGCAGAAGAAATTTCTCGTTCGGCTTTTCGCAGATTGCTTGATAAATTTTGCTATCAAGCCCCCGATCCACAGGCTTGGCAATCATGATTTCGGTGCCATTATGGTTATCAAATCCACACGATTGCAGTTATCTTGCTGACAAAATCGCGCAATCAGTAGTGGTATCTGAAGCATTTGTTTTAGATATGCCCATTTATTCGCGCTTAATTGAGCAAGGCTTTCGGCGTAGTGGCGATCAAGTCTATGCACCGCATTGCCCCTCATGCCAAGCATGTGTACCAAGTCGGATTGCTGTCGCTGATTTTCAGCCTAATCGCAAACAAAAACGCTGTTGGCAGAGAAATCAAGATACCCAAGTAACGATCAAACCGGCTAAATTTGAGGCAGAGCATTTTCAACTATATCAACGCTACCAAGCCGAACGACATGATAGAACTGATAATCAACAAATTAGCGAGAATGAATATATTGAATTTTTAAGTAGTAACTGGTGCAACACTTGGTTCGTGGAATTTAAGATTAACCATCAATTAGCCGCAGTTGCGATAGTGGATGTTTTAGATAATGCCTTATCGGCAGTTTATACTTTTTTCGATCCAATATTTGCTCAGTATAGCCCTGGAGTATTTGCCGTACTATGGCAAATTGAACATGCGAAATACTTAAATCTTGAATATGTTTATTTGGGTTTTTGGATTAAAGATTGTCGAAAAATGCTTTATAAAAATCAATATCAGCCATTGCAAGGCCTTATTAATCAGCAATGGCAAGCTATTTAGCTGTTATTAAATCAACGAAGAAATAATAAAAGCTTAGAACATGTTGTTCACTTGCCACTTAAGTAGACACCTGCATACCCAAGACACGGTTCCCACAAAAGCCTGCAGTTAAGGCAACTGGATAATCCTGAAATCCTAACTAACATCACCCCCCTGCTGTTACAACATCTACATCTGGCAACTCATGTGATTTGACACTTGTGAGCAAACTAAAATTAAGGGCAGAGCTTAAAAAACGCTAACCTTGATTGACATCTAAAATTCACTTGGTATTAATTGAACTGCAATGAAACAGGAGGATGACATGAAAAAAATAATCAAAGTTATCGTCAATGCATTTAACGAAGGCCGTCGGTATCAACCGAGAAATGCTGAATTCTGGCCCTGATTTAATCAACCCAACCTCACCTACCTGAGCCTCGTAAAAGCGGGGCTTTTTTTTGCTCGGAGATTTTTGGTATCGGCCTCTTGGCAAATCACTGACGCCAACCTAAGTCAACTGGTGAACAACGATCGACTAAACTGAATGCCCCTAGGTTGGCACTTGGTGTGTTGAATGGACTACTGCCAACCTTGCAACCAATTATCCTGATTTTTTAATTCACGCCAGTTCATCATCACAATGCGTTTACTGTAAATAGCTTCAAGCTCAATCCATTCAAGCGGGTCACCCTCGTTTTCAGGTTCGATCAATTTCGTCACCAGAAAATGTTTTTCTTTGTTCGCCGGTTTCACAGCAGTCCATTTGCTCAATAGCAATTTGGCGGGATTAATCTGTATTGTCAAAGG
>JBEGMT010000327.1:0-2737 GCA_041182925.1 Pseudomonadota bacterium
GTAATAAAAACAAGATAAAACCGACGCTGACCAAGCCCATCACACTTAAGACATTGGCGCGAGTGGTATCCGGCATTTGCCGGCTAAACGCAGCGACCAAGCCGGTCCAAATCGACAAAGTAAACGCCCACAACAACAACGAGCCTTCGTGTGCGCCCCAAACTCCAGAAATTAAATATAAAAACGGCAACTGAGTATTGGAGTTTTGCGCGACATAAGCCACTGAAAAATCGTGATTGATAAAGCTATAGGTCAAACAGCCATAGGCCAACGCCATAAACAACAATTGTCCGTAAGCAGCCGGTTTAGCGACTTGTACCCAAGTAGCGATACCGCGGTTCGCGCCGATTAACGGCAACACGCCTTGTACCAACGCCATCATCAAAGCCAGAATTAAAGCAAAATGACCAATCTCTGGAATCATTGTGTGGCCTCAGCTGGGGTTTTTAAACTGGCTTTAACTTCTGGGGGCATGTAGTTTTCATCATGCTTAGCCAGCACTTCTTCGGCAACAAATATCCCGCGACTATCCAAGCGGCCTTTGGCGACGATACCTTGCCCTTCGCGGAACAAATCCGGCAGGATGCCGCTGTATTCGACCATCACTTCTTGACTGAAATCGCTAAGTTTAAATTTCACCAACAAGCTGGATTCAGCGCGTTCGACACTGCCTTTTACCACCATCCCACCTAAGCGAAATAAGGCGTCTTTAGGCGCTTTGCCGCTGACCACATCCGAGGTAGAAAAGAAGTACATTAAGTTTTCGTTAAAGGCTTTTAAGGCAAAAGTGGCCGCTAAACCAATTCCGGCCAACATAATGGCGATTAAAATTAAACGTTGTTTGCGAGCTGGTTTCATCGTTGTCCGCGTTTTTGTTTAAGAGCAAGCTGTCTGAGCAGTTGTTTACGTTGCAGCATCGGTGACAAGCAATTAATCAGCAACACCAACGCCGTCAAGGCATACGACGGCCAGACATACCAACCGTAACCGCCCATATTTAAAAATTGTTCAAAGCTCATGACTTAGTCTCCAGCAGATTTTTCACCCATTGCGAACTGGCTTCGCGTCTTACTAATTCCAGCTTGGCGGCCTGTAACACCGCAATCAGGTAATACACTTTAAACGCCAACGCCATTAACAACAGCGGCACTAACATGCTGACATGAATCGACGGTTTATCGATTTTTGTGACAGTCGGCCCTTGATGGAGCGTGTTCCACCATTCGACCGAGTAATGAATAATCGGAATATTCACCACGCCGACTAAAGCCAAAATCGACACCGCTTTGGCAGCGGCTTTTTTGTCTTCAATCGCCCCATACAAGCTAATTACGCCCAGATACAGGAATAACAAAATCAATTCCGAAGTCAGACGCGCATCCCATACCCACCAAGTCCCCCACATCGGTTTGCCCCACAAGGAACCGGTAACCAAAGCAATAAACGTAAAACCCGCACCAATCGGCGCACTACTAATCAGCATCACTTCAGCGAGTTTCATTCGCCACACCAAAGCAATTGCGCCCATCACTGCCATCAATACATAGATAAACAGTGACATCCAAGCTGCCGGCACATGGACGTAAATAATCCGGTAACTATCGCCTTGCTGATAATCAGCCGGTGCTAAATACAAACCACCATACAAACCCGCACCTAACAGCAACAAAAACAGTGCGGTTAACCAAGGTAACCAGCGATCTGCTAAAGCGTAAAAATGCGGTGGTGACGACGTGCGATGAAAAAACCGACTAATCGGTGTAGGAATCCAAGACATAGTTTTAATTAACACTCATTTTTAAAGCGGCAGACGTCGGTAACGGCACTAACACCAGCGCCAAAATCAACATCGCCAATAAAATATTCAATTGCGCCGTTACCGGCAAACCACTTGCGGCACGGTCTACAGCGTTACTGGCAAAAATCAACACCGGTATATATAAAGGTAAAACCAGCAATGACAAAATCATCCCACCACGCCGTAAACCAACGGTTAAAGCCACACCAATCGCGCCGATTAGACTTAACATTGGTGTAGCTAAGATTAATGTCAGCCATAAAGTTCCCATTGCTGCTTGTGGCAAGCCTAAAAACAAGGCCAACAACGGCGCCACCAATAACAAAGGCAAGCCAGTCACCAACCAGTGAGCGAGAATTTTACCCAGCACTAAAATCGACAAGGAATGCGGACTTAACAACAGTTGCTCTAAAGAACCATCCTCAAAATCCGAGCGAAACAGATTATCCAGTGACAATAAAGCCGCTAATAAAGCCGCCACCCAAATCACCCCCGGCGCCATCGCTTGCAATAAATTGGGCTGAGCGCCCACCGCCAGTGGGAACAAAGTCACCACCATCACAAAAAACAGCAAAGGATTAGCCAACTCAGCACGGCGGCGAAACGCCAACAATAAATCGCGGCGGATAATGGCAAAAAAAGCAGTGGTTAATGACATGAATCTAAATGAATACGCTGAATGGCGTTAAAAGGTAAGCTTAAATCGTGATGCGAAGTCAGAATCACCATGCCACCTTGGGCAACATGCTCGGCCATCAGCGACTCAATTAACACGATACCTTGACGATCCAACGAGGTAAATGGCTCATCCAAAATCCAAAGCGGGTTGTCGGTAATCAATAATCGCGCTAATGATAAACGGCGTTTTTGACCGGCTGACAAGGTTTGTAGCAAATTATCATCGTAACTGCCGAGTTGGACTTTTTCTAACGCTTGTTC
>JBEGMT010000328.1:0-3231 GCA_041182925.1 Pseudomonadota bacterium
CTATAATAACGCTCACTCTGAATAGGGAAAGTACCTTGGTTGTCATCCATTTCTCCATGAACTAAGAGAATCGGCGTTTTAATTTTACTGGCATAGCTAAACGGACTCATGTCAAAATAAAGACCAGGCGCTTGCCAATAAGTTCTGTCTTCATTTTGAAAACCAAAAGGTGTGAGAGAACGATTATAAGCGCCACTACGTGCAATACCAGCTTTAAACAAGTTTGTATGCGACAAAAGATGAGAAGTCATGAAAGCTCCATAGCTATGGCCACCCACTGCCACACGATTCCTGTCCCCTACCCCTAGCTCTGCCAACTTATTAATTGCTGCTTCGGCATTTAATTGCAACTGTTGAATAAAATTATCATTGGGTTTTTTATCTGCAGTAGTGGCAACAATGGGCATTTCCGCATTATCAAGCACTGCATATCCTTGTGTTACCCAAAATACAGGACCACCCCAGCTGATAGTAGTGAATCTATCTTTAGAGCCACGTACCTGAGCCGCATCAGCGGCAGAGTTGAACTCTCTAGGATAAGCCCACATAAATACAGGAAGAGGGCCGTCTTTTTTGGGATCATATCCTTTAGGTAAATACAGGTCACCTGTAAGGTCTACTCCGTCTGCACGTTTGTATTTGATTTTCTCTTTAGTAATTCCCTCTATGGCAGGATACGGATTAGTGAAGTTCGTCAAGGCTCTGTCAGCAATACGCGCTTTTAAATCTTTAATATAATAGTTAGGAACGTCTTTTTGCGACTCGCGCCTAGTTACCAGTGTTAATCGCTCTGCATCTAAAATGTCGGAGATAGTTTCAAAACTTCCTTCTGCGCATCTCCATAAAATTTCAGTTTGTTTAGTAGACAAATCAAACTTTGACAAGAAAGGCAAATCACCTTTAGGAGATGAACCAGTATTGTTGATCATCAGCAATCGAGTACCGTTGTCCACCGGAGTAATAACTGAACGTCCAAATTTATTACGTAAAGTATAAGGCTGACCGGGATCGCTATAGGCATCCGTAGTTGATCTTTCTAATAGTAACTCCAAAGAACCGATGGAAGGATTGTATTTGTATGTTCTTGTTTTTTGCTTTCCAGTCAATCCCTCTGACACCAAAGCAAGGGTTTCATTACCCCAGGTAATGCCACGATATCTCCATTTAGTTTTAAAAAGTACGCTAGGCTCTCCCATGAAAGGAGCACTTAACGAATATACAGCATCGTGGTATTCAACCTCCGTTTTGATCAAGCCACCATCCAGTGGCTTACACCAGGTGATAGTAGCAGGAGCATCATCTCTCCATTCAAAAGCTCTGACCACATCCTGCACATTGTCAAATCCAGAGGGAGCCCCTTCGCCGGAAGGCAATTCTGAAATCATCTTTACCAATTGGCCGTTCATATCAGTGATAATAACAGCAGAAGGGAACAACTGTGCAGGCACCAAATAAGAGAATGGCTTGCGCAAACTGCGTACCATTAAATAATTTTTATCTGGCGAAACACTAACCGAAGTATAAATAGATGGCTTACCAAGCTTCACCTCAACTCCATTGGTATTTTTTACTAATTGCGCGGTGCTTAGAAATTCAAACAATTGCTCATCGTAAGGAGACTTAATCAAATCCTGGTAGGTTCTGATAGGAGCTGCTTTGCCATAGTTCTCTTGCATAGCGGGACCCTTGGGCGTGATAGGACGCTTAGGTGCCGCACTCGCTGGCTGTAATGCAGTTTTATATAAAAGGGTATTATCATTGATCCAAGAAAAAGCACCACCTAAAATCGTATTCAGCGGTTGCTGGTTAATTTTTTTAGCTGTTTGAGAAGCTACGTCAATTACATATAAGTCAACGCGACTACCTGTATTATTTGTAAATGCAATCTTGGTTTGAGAAGGATTCCAAGAAGGCTGTCCTGCCAGCATACCTGCAGGCAACCCTTTTACTGGCAACTCCTTGTTCTCATTAATATTCTTTAGCGTGAAATTGTTGATATAGGTTTGACGACTGAGTGAAAAATTCATGGGATTAATTCGTAATCCCGCTACTCTAGCCTCGGGCTGACCCAACTCTTCCACGGTGGGATAACTGTTGCGCTCCATCAAGAGCATCCAGTTTGCTTTGTCATCGATACTAACGCTTGGCGTGGGCTTCGCTAATAAAAGATCAGCAATAACTTGGGGCGGCGCTTGATAGCCGATGGCATCTTGAGCAATTACTACTTGACTAAAAATTGAACTAATGGCAACAACAACCAAGAAAGTAAGCTTACGCACAGTTTAGAATTTTATGTCTGTAAAACTAAGGGAATATTTACTTGTATTGCAAAAATCAAAATGAACGAATAGCCCTAACCTTACCGTTATTTCCATTCTTAGTGCAATTACACCAACAGTTACAAGGTTCCGGCAAAATATAGGCTCGAGCATAATTTGTGGACGCTTGTGTAGAGCTCCAATAATAACCATAAACAAAACCACCAACTGTTGCACTCTGATTATAAAGCAAGACCAGCTCACTTTCACTCGGCAAATACCAATCATCGTATGTTATACCATTAACCGTAACAGAATAATCAGCACAAATCTTTGCAGCGTAACTTGAGTTATTCCCCTGATCAGCAATGATGGCCTGGGTATTGCTTAGGCCTGAACCAATAGCAGTGCTTGTTGTAATTGAAGTTAATGTTGGCGACCAAGGCGTATTACCACTTTGATCCGCAGTAGCTGCAATCAAGCCATGCTGACCGTTATCGTAAACATAAAATACTATGCCGCCTCCGTAGCTCTCCCCTACATAATGCTTTTGAACCGGAGATAATGACGTCCATGAATTGCCATCAAAAACCTGTATAGTCCTGGTTGAGGTATTAAAGATTAATAATCCTGCTGGGGGATTTGAAATCGCATCCCGATCTCCTATGGACATTCTGGGAGGCAGTAAACCTTTGGAAGTACTCGAAATATCCAAAATAGCATTTGGGCTAGGGCTATTAGTACCTATACCCACTTGTGAAATGGCAGAAAAAAATAAAGAAATTGAGAGGACAATGAGAAGAAGGCGTTTCATTGTAAATAAGTTTTAAGCCAAATCTCAAATGAACCATTTGTAAACTAAAATTTTGAACATAACTGAGATAGCCACCTTCCGAAAATGACCGAAGTAACCTGTCTAACCTATTAAAACCACTAAGAATTAGATGATTTTGACAGGTACGAAGTGGGAGAC
>JBEGMT010000329.1:0-5060 GCA_041182925.1 Pseudomonadota bacterium
TCTTTAACCCGCTCGATATTGATACGGGCAACCACCTCTGCATCTAAAACAGCTTGGTTTTTAAGTGCGGTAACTGCGGCTTGTAAAAGTGATTCTAGCTTTTGTTTCATTATGTTAGGAAATTAACTTCATCAAAAAACACAGCACATTATCTATTAAATCCGGCCTATTAGCCACAATGTACCTTTTTATACGGGTTTCAACGCGAGCCAAATAAAGCGGTGCCGATTCGGACTATGGTTGCGCCTTCAGCAATTGCCGCATCAAGATCACCACTCATACCATAAGAAAAACTGTCTAAGCTAGGATCATTTAATTGCTGTACAGCTTGGTATAAGTGCCGATAAGGCTGTCGCTGACGTTGGTAATCATTTTCTGGCTCTGGAATCGCCATCACCCCGCGCAAACGCAAGCGTGGCAAGGCTTGGACTTGTTTAACCAACTCGGGCAATTGCTCAAGCGTTATCCCCGATTTACTAACTTCGCCACTAATATTGACTTGCAAACAGATATTCAGCGGCGGCAAATTGACTGGGCGTTGTTCACTTAATCGTTCAGCGATTTTTAACCGATCGACACTGTGTACCCAATCAAAATAACAAGCAATTGGCTTGGTTTTATTCGATTGAATCGGGCCAATAAAATGCCAACTAATGTTAAAAGTTGCTAATTGTTGCTGCTTGATTAAAGCTTCTTGCAAATAATTTTCGCCAAAATGTCGTTGCCCCAAACGATACGCCTCAGCAATTTGTTCGGCAGGCTTGGTCTTGCTGACTGCCAATAATTGCACCGAGCCAATTGAACGCTTGGCGGCTATTTCGGCGGCGCGGATTTGACTTCGCACTAATTGAAAATGCTGTTTCAGACTATTCATCGTTTGATTTCTTCACAAACAAACGCGAGAACAATAATCCCGCTTCAAATAGCATCCACATTGGCACCGCTAACAAAGTTTGCGACAAAGCATCCGGTGGGGTTAAAAACATGGCAATCACAAACACACCAACAATGACATAAGGGCGTTTTTCCGCCAAACTTTCTGGGCTAATAATCCCAGTCCAGACCAAAACAATCGTAAAAATCGGGATTTCAAACGCGACACCAAAAGCAAAAAACATCCCTAAAACAAAATCCAGATAAGTAGCAATATCGGTCATCACCGCCACACCTTCCGGCGCTGCGGCAGTTAAATAACCAAACACCAGCGGAAAAACCAGAAAATAAGCAAACGCCGCGCCGCCGTAAAACAACAAGGTACTCGCCAATAATAACGGTGCAATCATGACCTTTTCATGACGATATAAACCCGGCGCAACAAAGCCCCAGAATTGATAAAGAATAAACGGCACCGAAATAAAAACTGCGACGACAAAGGCTAATTTAAATGGCGTGAAAAACGGTGAGGCGACGTCAATCGCAATCATACTGCTGTTTTTCGGCATGTGTTGCAATAAAGGCTCAGCCAGATAGTGGTAAATCTCGTTGGCATAAGTCGCGGTGCCAATAAAAACCAGCAACACACAAAAAATCATCTTTAACAGACGATCGCGTAGCTCGATTAAATGACTGATAAATGGTTGTTCATTACCCAATTCAGGTAGGTTTGTCATAATTATTCAAATCCTTTGAAAGGCTTTCACTACTGGTTTTGATGTCTTTGACTACCTGCTGAGTCTCCGCTACCAATTGCTGTACATCCTCAACAATGCTTTGTTGCTGCATGATTTGCCGCATTTCTTCGGCATGTAATTGCTGTTTGATTTCAAGCTTAACACTAGTAATGGTGCTATGAAGCTTACCTAACCATAAACCGGCGACGCGAGCGGCAGTTGGCAAACGCTGAGGGCCAATGACAATCAAAGCCACCAACCCAACCATGACTAATTCCGAAAAGCCAACTTCAAACATTTTGTGGCCTATTGTTTATCTTTATGACTGACTTCGCCTTCTAAGACGTTGTCATCTTTAACGGTATTTTTTTGCTCTTCGCTACCGTCATTAATAGCTTTACGGAAGCTTTTGATCGCCTCACCCAAATCACCACCGACATTTTTAAGCCGTTTGGTGCCGAATACCAAAATCACGATCACTAAGACCACTAATAAGTGAGGAATACTTAAACCCATAATTGACTCCTATTTAGCCATGCTGCGTTGCGCTTTTTCTTCTAATCCCGATAAGCCGAAACGACGCTGTAATTCAGCAATCACCAATTCTGGCCCCAAACCTTGATGGGCCAACATCACCATACTGTGAAACCAAAGATCAGCAGTTTCATAAATAATTTTGTCTTTGTCGCCATCTTTAGCGGCAATAACGGTTTCAGTGGCTTCTTCACCGATTTTTTTCAAAATATGGTCCAAACCTTTTGCATATAAACTGGCTACATAGGATTGGTCGGCCGATTGCTGCTTACGTTGTTCTAAAACATCGGCTAATTGCTGTAAAACATCACTCATAATTATACTCACAGGGAATTTAGGCAAAAATCATAACACGTTGCTTTATCGGCCAAAAACGACAGACAAAAAAAACCTCCCAGTGCTTACGCAGTTGGAAGGTAAAAAACCAAGCAGAATGCTATGAGGAGGATACTGCCAAGTATTACAACACCAGGAGGTAGTTACAAATTCGATGCTTAGAGCCCATGGCACTATGCGGACAATGTTAGTAAACATTGAAGCAGTGGTGAATAACACTGCAGAGAAAACCAAGAGACCAGAAATGAAGCTTGAGAAGCTTAAGACATACAACACAGCTACTAAAATGCTTTAACTTAACTTGTGCTTTCACAAGTTCTCGATGTCATTTCTTTTTAACTGCGGCTTACTATACAGGATAAAAATAAGTTTACAATTAGGTAATCACTAAACAAATTGTATACAATTAAGAAACAATAAAAATGTCAATCATTTTTTGAACTTCCAAGAGGTCGCCTGATGGATAAATTAACCAGTATGAACGTGTTTGTGCGTGTCGCCAAAGCCGGTAGCTTTGCCGGTGCAGCCAAGGATTTGGATATTTCCCGCGCCATGGCAACCAAACACATCATGCAGTTGGAAAATGAACTCAACACCCGCTTGTTTAATCGCACCACTCGCAGCCTAAGCCTGACCGAAGCGGGTGAAGAATACCTAGATCGCTGCCAACAAGTTCTCTTGGACGTTGAGGAAATGGAATCAGCGGTGACCAAATTACAAACCGAACCGCGTGGCATCTTGAAAATCTGCGCGCCACCAGTGATTGGCGCCACACACATTTCCCCCGCCATGACCGATTACCTTAAAAATTATCCAGACCTATCGGTAGAAATGATTTTAAAAGGCGGTCAGGTAGATTTAATTGATGAAGGTGTCGATATTGCGATTTATCTTGGACAGTTAAATGACACCAGTTTAGTGGCACGGAAAATTGCCACTTCTTCTTTAGTAGTTTGCGCTTCGCCTGAATATTTAAAAAACCATGGCACGCCACAAGACCCAGAGGATTTGGAGAACCACAGTTGCTTAATTAACTGGGCAATCCCGCCACGCAATAAATGGCGCTTTAAAGGCATCCTCGGGGAACGCATGGTCAAAGTCACAGGCCGAATGCAAGCTAATATGGCCGACCCAATCCGCAATGCTGCGGTTAACGGTTTAGGGGTGATTATGCTACCTCGCTACATCGTCGGGCGCGATATTGAACTCGGTCGGCTAGAAGTTATCATGGAGCAATACGGTATCGCCCCACTGGAAATTTACGCGGTTTATCCACACCGTAAATATTTATCGGCCAAAGTTCGTTCATTTCTTGAATTTATCCAAGGCTGGCTGCCACACCGGATTGGCATGGATCCACCATAAAAATTGCACACAGAATCCAACTTAAACTGTCATTGTCACAATCCATTTTCTTGACCGAACCCTATGTAATGCGATAATGGCAGCCTTAAATTAACTGGCAGACTGTTTTATCAAACAGTTAGCCGCAAAAAGACCGTCAAACAAAACCTATTTTTACCCCAACGATCCCCTGATCGGCGCTTGCAGCGCAGCTGATTAACGAACCTCATCGCGGAGCGAAGCTAAATGATAGAAAACCTCGACCCTAAACAAGCTTGGGACGTATTACAAAGCAATCCGGCTGCTGTGCTGATTGATGTCAGAACTGCGATTGAACACGGCTTTGTCGGTCACCCGCCGAAAGCGATTCATGTTGCTTGGAAAGAATTTCCTGGTATGCAGCTGAACACTAACTTTGTTAATCAAGTACAACAACACGCCAATGACAAAAGTGCCCCCGTTCTTTTGCTTTGCCGCACAGGTGTGCGTTCAGTTGAAGCAGCCAAAGCTTTAGAAGCCGCTGGCTATCAACATTTGATCAATATTGTGCAAGGTTTTGAAGGCGCATTAGACGAAAACAAACACCGTGGCAACATCGACGGCTGGCGTTTTCATGGCCTACCTTGGCAACAAAGTTAACTCCCACTGATAACCCTTGGGTTAATTTACCCACCCCATTCTTCATTAAAACCATTAAGTAAATCCTGTGATAGAAAAACTCAGAAATATTGCCATCATCGCTCACGTTGACCATGGCAAAACCACCCTTGTTGACCAACTTTTGCAACAATCCGGTACTTTCGACTCTCACGAAAAAGTCGATGAACGGGTCATGGACTCCAATGCTTTGGAAAAAGAGCGCGGCATTACCATTTTGGCGAAAAACACCGCGATTGACTGGAACGGCTATCACATCAACATTGTCGACACTCCAGGCCACGCCGACTTTGGTGGTGAAGTTGAACGGGTTTTATCGATGGTCGATTCCGTATTATTACTGGTTGACGCAGTAGATGGCCCAATGCCACAAACCCGTTTCGTGACCCAAAAAGCTTTTGCTTTAGGTTTAAAACCGATTGTTGTTATCAACAAAATCGACCGTCCAGGTGCGCGTCCTGATTGGGTTATCGACCAAACTTTTGACTTGTTCGACCGCCTTGGCGCAACCGACGAACAATTAGACTTCCCTATCGTTTATGCCTCAGCCCTGAAAGGCTACGCTGGCTTGGATAGCTC
>JBEGMT010000330.1:0-10214 GCA_041182925.1 Pseudomonadota bacterium
AGGCTTTCGACCTTCCCTTTTTGTCGAACGATGATGGTAAAACTTTTTAGCTAAAAACCTTCCAAAGCATCGCCATTGTGAATGCTAGATTAAAGCCGATCATCCATTGCAGAAGTGAAAACCGACCATTCATTTGCTCTTGCAACAGGGTGACTTTGTTATCCAAATGTTCTTTGGATACGAGGTTAATTTTAAAATCTGAGGTAGGTACTTTAGGCATCGTCACTCCAACTAATGAATAGGGGGGCATTACCATTAAGTTGATGAAAACACCGACAAAAACGTAGGCCCGAATAAGTCTGTAGGTTGGGTTCGCTCGATAGAGCGTAACCCAACAATCGAAGGCCAAGGTGTTGGGTTACGGCTAACGCCTAACCCAACCTACCGAACTGCGCTCATTCCGGCCTACCAATGCTGTCCGTTTTTGATGGCGGGATCAGTGAACTTGGGGCAATTCAGAATACATGGGATTTTCGTTATGTTGTGGCAAGTTTGGAGTAGTAAAGACTTTGGCATAAAAAAGGGAAGGCTTTTGGCCTTCCCTTTTTGTCGAACGATGCGGGTTACAAATTAGAATTTGAAACCGACATAACCACCGGTTGTGAAACCGTCGGTGTTTGTGCCGTCCAGTTTGCTGGTTGAGTAGTGGTAACGAGCGTCAGCACCCACTACGATGCCTCTGAACAAGTCGTATTCAACGCCAGCGCCAGATTGCAAGCCAGCGTTCAATACAGAAACCGCGTTAGATGGAACACCCAAGATGTTGATGTCTAAGCCAGCTGGGATCAACCAAGGACGTAATTTGCTGCCGTGCATGAATTTGATTTTTGGAGCAGCGCTGATTCTTAAACGTGAGTCTGTGCTTTTGCAACCGTTATAAGCGTACTGCGCGCAATCAGTTCCTGCACGATTAAGCTCTCTAGCTACAAGAAGGTTATCGGCTCTACCGTACTGAGCATATTCAAGGCCAAGTTCAATAGCGAACGAAGTATCATCTACTAAGCCAAATAGGTCATTGTTGACGTTATAGTCAAACGCACCACCAAAATAGAAACCTTGGTTACTAGCATTGTTACTCAATAAACTACCTGCTTGATCAGCAGCTGTTAATGGTGCTGCAGAACCTCTAGCATGATCAAGATTACTAAAACCACCACGAACCGCTACCAAATGATCTTTCGCAGAAGCTGCTTCTGGTGTTGATTTCACAGATGCCATCCATTGATCCAACTCTTGAACTTTAGCGCTTGCAGTGGTTGCTTCAGTTGAAGCGGCTTTAACGCGGCTTAATTCTGCTTGCATAGCAGCCATAGTCGCTGCCATTTCTTGCATTTTCATTTCTAAAGCTTCGGTTTTTCTAGCAGCTACGTCAGCTGAGCGATCCGCTGCTTGTGCTTGTGGAGCAATGAATGCTGCTGATAAAGCGGCTGCAGCAATGCCTAGAGCCAATTTGTTTTTATTGAATGTCATTGTGTGTGTCCCCCCAAGGGTTATTATTGTAATAACTGAAATTTGCTTTGTAGCAACACAGATTGTTTTTACGATGGCGATACTAACAGTAAAATCGGCAGCGTTCAAGTTTTGATGTGAATTTTTTGTTTTGAAAAAATTGATGTATATCAATAACCTGTAAAATAATCGTCATGTTGAATAGCGAATTGTCAGAGAAAAACAACATTTAGTTTAAAATTTGCACTTAGACAGCGATATGCCCTACTCGGCGATTTTTCTGGCTTTGTGGTAGTTTGCATAAAGTTAATTAAGGCTTTTGGAGTTTCATGACGGTAAACACAGAAATACTGATTATTGGTGGTGGCATTAGCGGTTTGTTGACGGCACGCGAGTTAAGTTTGGCGGGGCGTGAGGTAACGGTCATTGATAAATCGGCCATTGGTCAGGAATCATCCTGGGCGGGTGGCGGCATTTTGTTGCCGATTTATCCTTGGCGACAAGCAGTGGCGATTTCAGATTTGGTGCTGCAAAGCATTAAACAGTATCCGCTATTAAATAGTGAATTACTGGCCGCTACCGGCATCGATCCTGAATGGCGTGATTGCGGGATGTTGATTTGCCAAAATCCTGATTTTGATCAGGCGCTGGCATGGTGTCAGCAACGTGGCGTGGCTTATCAAGCGGCTTCATCGGCAGACTGCGAGGGTTTGAACAGCGATTGGCAACAGCCGTTATGGTTGCCAGAAATTGCCCAAATTCGTAATCCGCGCTTATTAAAATCTTTAATCGCCTATTTGCGGCAATTGGGAGTTAAGTTTGTTGAACATGCAGATGTGCAAAGGGTTGTGATTAACAATTATCAGGTTGAGCAGGTTGAAACTGCTGAGCAAAGCTTTCATGTTAAGCAATTAGTGGTGACGACTGGGGCTTGGATGGCGGATTTTTTGCAGGATTTGTTGCCGCAAGCCAATTTAAATTTGCCGATTAAACCGGTGAAAGGCCAAATGTTGTTGTTTGATGCCTTGCCGGATACTTTGGACAAAATGGTGCTGGATGGTGATCGCTATTTAATCCCTCGCCGGGACGGTAAAATTTTGGCTGGTAGTACCGTTGAAGACGTGGGGTTTGATAAGGCGACCAGTGAACAAGCCAAACAGCAGTTGTATCAATTTGCTACCGAGTTAATGCCCGATTTAAAACGCTATCCAGTTTGTCATCATTGGGCAGGGTTGCGTCCAGGTTCGCCACAAGGTATTCCGTCTATTGGCTTGCATCCACAAATTGCCAATTTAGCGATTAATGTCGGCCATTTTAGAAATGGTTTGGTGATGGGGCCGGCTTCGGCTAAGTTGCTGGCCGATTTGATTTTGCAAAGACCAACTGAGTTAGATCCAGAGGCTTATGCTTTGGTTTAACAAACATTCGTAGGGTGCATAAAAAGCCCCCTACTGATTAGGTTTATTACGTTATACTTTTGTAACTACAAACTTGGAGTGCTTTTTTGTTTTCTTGGGATGAAAAGAAAAATATCAGCAATCAGATTAAACACGGTATTAGTTTTGAGATAGCTAAACTGGTTTTTGATGACCCATTACATTTGACTCGGCAAGATCGAATTGAAAACGGTGAGCTACGTTGGCAAACCATGGGTTTAATTGGTGATGTTTTATTAGTGTTAGTTGCACATACTTGGCACGAACCCGACCAAATTCGCATCATTTCAGCGCGACGCGCTACCAAATTGGAAAGGAAAGTTTATGAACAAAATTCCTGAAAATCTTCGTCAACAATTAGTCGCTTTATCAGCAATGCCTGACAGCGACATCGACTTGAGTGATATTCCAGAAACCACGCCACAACAATGGCTAGATGCTTCGCGAGGCCAATTTTATCGCCCAATTAAGAAACAGCTAACCGTTCGTATTGATTCTGATGTTTTAGAGTGGCTTAAAAGCCAAGGTAAAGGTTACCAAAGTCGGTTAAACAAAATCCTAAGGACTGCGATGATGGAAAATGTTCGTCCTTAGCGGATTAACAGGTTTTCAGCACTAATTGTCCCAAAAACTCGTGGTGCATAAATGCACCCTACTGATTAGGTTTATTTAATGAATAGCTATCCTTTACTGCGGCCATTATTGTTTTCATTGGATCCAGAAACCGCCCATCACCTTACTTTGGCGTTATTAAAGATGGCGCATCAAACAGGTTTATCAGGCTTAACCGCGCCTAAAGTGATTAATAAGCCTGTCACGGTAATGGGTTTGGAATTTAAAAATCCGTTGGGTCTAGCGGCAGGTTTGGATAAAAACGGCGATTACATTGATGCTTTGGCGGCTTTGGGGTTTGGTTTTATCGAAATCGGTACCGTGACGCCACGCCCTCAGCCCGGTAATCCAAAACCGCGTTTATTCCGTTTGCCTGAGCATCAAGCGATTATTAACCGGATGGGTTTTAATAATCTTGGCATTGACCATCTGCTGCAACAAGTTGCGCGTAGTGCTTATCAAGGCATTTTAGGAATTAATATCGGCAAAAATGCGGATACCGCGATTGAAAATGCCACCGAAGATTATTTGATTGGTTTACGCAAAAGCTATGCGGCGGCCAGTTACATCACCATCAATATCTCCTCGCCCAACACTAAAAACCTGCGCCAGCTTCAGGAAGGCGATGAGATTAAATATTTGTTGCAGGCGTTAAAAACCGAGCAGTTGAAGCTGCAAGCCGAGCATGGCAAATACACGCCGATTGCGGTGAAAATCGCGCCGGATTTAACCGATGAAGCGATTCGCCATATTGCGGATTTGTTGCAGGCGTTTGAAATGGATGGCGTGATTGCCACCAATACCACTATTAGTCGTAATGCGGTGCAAGGTCATCAATATGCTAATGAAACTGGTGGATTAAGCGGTGCGCCGGTTAAGACGGCTGCCACGCGAGTGGTGAAAGGCTTGGCTGCAGAGTTGCAAGGTAAACTGCCGATTATCGCCGCAGGTGGGATTTTGAGTGGTGAAGATGCGCAGGAAAAAATCCAGGCTGGCGCGAGTTTGATGCAGGTTTATAGCGGTTTGATTTACAAAGGGCCTGAGTTGATTGGTGATGTGTTGCGGGGGATTTAGGTGGGATTATTGGATTTTCCGTGTTGCTCAAAGCGAACGGAAAATCCAAATTTTCAGGTGGCGGCTATTTAAAAGCGACCTCAATTATTTTCACAAAGGCTGGGTTAAACAGGGTTAAACCGAAAATGGCGCAACCGACCAGCACTTTAATCATAAATGCTATGTGTTTAATTTCGGCTTTTAGCTGATTAATCTCAGCTTTTAGCTCATTAATCTCAGCCCTAACAAATTCTTTGGTAGCCAGTTCATTACGCAAGTCGTTATAAAGTTCCGCTTTAATCACCTGTTTTTTATCGTCAGGCTTATCATCAATAGCCCGTATCGACGATTCGATTGCACGAGCAACGACATCAGTTTTTTCTCTATCCTGATTAAGCGCTGATTCTATTAATAGATATAAATCGTGAGAAAGTGAATAAGCCATGACTATACTCCTTTGATGGTTGGCTAAAAATTATAGTCATAAGCTTATTATTCGCCAGCAATCGCCATCTGTTCAACTAAAATCGAGCCAGTGCGGATATTGCCTCTTAAATCGACATCGTTGCCAATCGCGACAATATTACGCAACATGGTTTTCAAATTACTCGCGATGGTGATTTCTTCAACCGGATATTGAATCACGCCGTTTTCTACCCAAAAACCCGATGCACCGCGAGAATAATCACCGGTTACCCGATTAACGCCTTGCCCCATTAATTCGGTGACTAATAAACCTGTATTCATTAGCTTTAACATTGCTGCAAAATCGTTGCTGCCAGGGTCGACAGTTAAGTTATGTACGCCGCCAGCATTGCCGGTGCTTTGCATGCCCAATTTTTTGGCTGAATACGTGCTTAGCACATAGCCTTTTAAAATTCCTTCGCTAACGATGTCGCGGGTTTGGGTGGCGACGCCTTCACCATCATAGCTGGCGCTGCCTAATGCGCCGATTAATAACGGCTGTTCGTGGATGCGAACGAAGTCTGGCAAAACTTGGGTATTTAATGAGTCGAGTAAAAACGATGATTTACGGTACAAGCTACTACCGCTAATGGCGCCGATTAAAGCCCCAATTAACCCAGAGGCCATTTCTGGCGCAAACAAAACTGGGCATTGGCGAGTGCTGAGGCTGCGGGCATTGAGTCTTGCCAACGTCCGTTGCGCGGCTTTTTCACCCACCGCTTGCGCTGATTGCAAATTAGCGGCGTTACGCGCCACGCTGTACCAATAATCGCGCTGCATAGCATCGCCGCTACCGGCTAACACCGAGCAACTGATCGAATGACGGCTGGATTGATAGCCTTGCAAAAAGCCTAGTGAATTACCAAACACCCGAGTACCTTGGTGACTGTTTACCGAAGCGCCTTCGGAATTGCTGATTGCCGCATCATAGCCACGGGCGGCGTCTTCGCACTCAATCGCTAAGGCAATTGCTTGTTCGGCATCAATACCCCACGGATGATTGAGGTCAAGGTCTGGAAATTCGGTGGCTAGTTGGCGGATGTCAGGTAATCCGGCGTATTCATCGGCACTGGCATAGCGAGCGATGCTACAAGCAGCTTGTACAGTTTCCTTTAATGATTCTGGGGAAACATCGTTAGTGCTGGCAGTGCCTTTTTGTTGACCAAAATAGACGGTGACGCCTATGCCTTGGTCACAATGAAATTCGATAGTTTCAACTTCGCCTAAACGGGCGGAAACCGATAGGCCATTATCGACACTGAAAGCGGCTTCTGCAGCGCTAGCGCCTTGTTGTTTGGCTTCGTCGAGCAATTGTTGGACGACGGTTTTTAAACGATTGATTTCGGCTTGGTTTTGCACGGGAAATTCTCGGTTTAATAATAATTTGTAGGACGGCTGGATTTTATCGAACCCGAGCAATTAAACGTTAGTACCACCAACGGTTAAGCCGTCGATTTTTAAAGTCGGTTGACCAACGCCGACCGGTACGCTTTGGCCATCTTTGCCGCAAGTGCCAACCCCACTATCAAGTTGCATATCGTTACCAACCATCGAAACTTTAGTTAAAACATCGGGGCCGTTGCCGATTAAAGTCGCGCCTTTGACGGGGCGGGTGATTTTGCCGTCTTCAATCAAATAGGCTTCGCTGGCAGAAAACACGAATTTGCCGGAAGTAATGTCAACCTGACCACCACCAAAATTACGGGCATATAAACCTTTTTTAACCGAGCGGATAATTTCTTCCGGTTCGCTTTCGCCCGGTAGCATATAGGTGTTAGTCATGCGAGGCATTGGTAAATGAGCATACGATTCGCGTCTGCCATTGCCGGTAGGGTTCACGCCCATCAAGCGGGCATTGAGCTTGTCTTGCATATAGCCTTTTAAGATGCCTTTTTCGATCAGTACCGTGTTTTGAGTGGGGGTACCTTCGTCATCAACGCTTAATGAGCCGCGACGACCAGCCAAGGTGCCGTCATCAACCACAGTGCATAAATCAGAAGCGACTCGTTCACCAACTCTGCCGCTGAAAGCCGAGGTGCCTTTGCGGTTGAAGTCGCCTTCTAAACCGTGTCCGATGGCTTCATGTAACAAAATTCCCGGCCAGCCAGGGCCTAAAACCACGGTCATATTGCCCGCTGGCGCGGCTTCGGCTTGTAAATTGACTTGCGCTTGGCGTACCGCTTCGCGGCCATATTCAAAAGCGCGGTCGTTTTCGAGGAAATAGCTGTAATCGCTACGCGAGCCGCCGCCCATGCTGCCTTGTTCACGGCGGCCATCTTCGACCATGATCACACTGACATTCAGTCTGACTAAAGGCCGAACATCGGCGACTAAGGAACCGTCTTGATTGGCAATCAAGACATTGTCGTAAGTCGCTACCAAACTGACCATCACTTCTTCAATCCGGCTATCCAGTTTGCGGGTGGCCGCATCAACTCGTTTCAGTAAGTCGATTTTGTCTTGATCGGCTAAGGATTTAAGTGGATTTAGCGGTTGGTAAAGTTGTGGCCAATTTTGATGAGTGGCGACTTTGTGTTGTACGTTTTGGCCATGTTTGACAATCGCTTTTACGTTATTAGCGGCTTCTAGCAAAATCGGTAGTTCGATGCGGTCGCTGTAAGCAAAGCCGGTTTTATCGCCACTGACGACTCTGACGCCTGCACCGTGTTCAATCGAATGGCTGCCTTCTTTAACGATTCCGCCTTCCAGTGACCAAGATTCAAAATGGCTGGATTGAAAATAGATGTCAGCCGCATCAACGGGTACGCTGAGTAGCGTTGCCATGACTCGATCAATGTCTTGAGTTTGCAAGCCATTAGCGGCGAGGATGGTGTGTTTGACTTGTTCTAGTAAAGGCATGGTGTTTATCAAATTAGGGTTAAATCACATCACGAAAAATGATGCTAAATACAACAGAACAGTGGCAGCAATACCGATACCGATTTTGTTAATCAGGTTTTGTGCTCGCCAGAATGTTAATAACTGAATTTTGCGCCGTATCCAGGCATCGCGGGCTAATTGTTTAAAAAAACGGTAGCTACGTGGCACAATAAATCTGAGCTTGTATAAGCCCAAGCCAATCAGCGACATCAAAGTGTAAAAGGTGATGACTTGGCTACCATGGCGTTCGGTATGAAACAGATGCTCCACAGTGTGTTCAATTCCGAGCTCCACCCATTCGAACATATTGTGAAACACTTCAAATATCAAATGCAGTATTTCCACAACGATTTCTATCGTCAAGTCATACATGAATAACGATAGCAACAGGAAACCAACAACCAATAAATCCAGATTTTTCTTTGAAATGATGCTCATGGGTAATCAAATCCTTGGCTTAATTCTCAGGCACTTGCCACTCTATTTTCCAATGTCCTTTTCCAGCCGTTAAATGCTGGTTTAACCAAGGCAGTAACTTCTGCGCTTGCTGCTCCAGTTGCCACGGTGGATTGATAAACAGCATACCAGAACCGGTCATGCCACGCACCGCGCTGTCTTCAGCGATACAGTGTTCAATACGAAGTTGTTTAGGAATACCGGTTTCTGTTAAGCGTTGCAACATCCGTTCGGTATTGGTGCGATCTATCACCGGATACCATAGGCCATAAATACCAGTAGCAAAGCGGCGGTGGGCTGTAGAAATAGTCTTCACGATTTGGCTATATTCAGCTTTTACTTCATAACTGGGGTCGATCAGGATTAAACCGCGTCTTTGGATTGGTGGTAGTTTCTTTTCTAAACTGGCTAAACCATCTTCTTTATTGGCACTGACTTGTTTGTTGCCAGCAAATAAATGATGCAGGCTTTCATAATCGGTACTGTGTAATTCAGAAAGCACTAAGCGATCTTGTGACCTGACTAAACGGCTGACTAATTGCGGCGAGCCGGGATAGCGCATGAGTTGATGGTTGGTGTTTTCGGCACGGACTGCGGCTAGATAATCTTTAGCTTCTTCAGGGTAATCATCGGTCTCCCAAATTTTGGCGATACCTTGTTGATATTCACCGGTTTTTTGGGCAAATTCCGATTGTAACGAATACTTGCCAGCGCCGGCATGGGTGTCGATATAAACAAACGGTTTGTCTTTTTGTTTAAGCGCGTTAATCACCAAGGTAGTTAAGCTGTGTTTGAGTACATCGGCAAAATTGCCGGCATGAAAGCCGTGACGGTAGCTAAGCATGATTGTTTCCTGTGAATATCATCAATAAATCCTTGATTAATTGAGTTTGGCGCGAAAAATAAAAAATACTGCGCCCAGTATACAAAGCCCAGCCCATAGATAATCCAATTTGAGCGGCTCTTTTAGGTAATACACTGAAAAGGGCACGAAAACCGTCAAGGCAATCACTTCTTGCATGATTTTCAGTTGCCCAACATTGAGCGATTGATAACCGATACGATTAGCGGGTACTTGTAGCAAATATTCAAATAAAGCAATTCCCCAACTGACTAAAGCGGCAATCAACCAGGTTTTGTGATTTAGCTCTTTTAAATGCGCGTACCAAGCAAAGGTCATAAACACATTGCTACAAACTAACAAGCTGGCACTGATTAAAATCGGGTTCATGATTGGGCGGCTAGGTAATCTTGTTTAAATTGTTTGAGGGTTTGAATCCGCAAGTCTCTAATTGCGGTGCCAATCGCTTGGCCTTGTAACGGACTGTTTAAAATGGCGCTGGTGTCGATTTCTACCGCTGCCTGACAAGCGCAGCGGAGATAATCGGCTTGAGGATAATCTCTGTGTTCAAAACCCGTTCGGCCACGGGCATCGGCTTCGCAGGCTAAAACAAAATTTTCTAAAGCTTGATGGGATTTAAAACCGCCAATGTTATGCAGCATATCGGCCAAAGTGTCTGGGCGTAGTTCAAAGGCGCGATGACAATGGGTGTGATATTCCATGACATGAGTTGCTAAGGTTTTAAAGGTTTTCGGTATCCGTAGGCGTTTACAGAGTTTCTCTAAAATCGGTAAGCCTTTTTTCTCGTGACCGTGATGGCTAGGCCAGTGTTGGCTAGGCGTGACAGCTTTACCAAGGTCGTGTAGTAATGCCGCTAAGCGTACTTCGGCGTGGTCAGATAAACGACACGCTTGGTTTAACACCATTAAAGCATGGATGCCGGTGTCGATTTCAGGATGATGTTGTGGCGGTTGCGGTACGCCGAATAAGGCATCGATTTCCGGAAAAATCACTTTTAAAGC